>CAYNOM010001392.1:390-1405 GCA_964398415.1 uncultured Polyangiales bacterium
CGTGCTGGCGGTGACGACGGGGATGTTGGCCGACGCGGTGGGCGCGATGGCCAGCGTGGCGAGTGCAGCAAACAAGGCAATGGGGTGGAGCTTCACGGGTAGTCCCTCCTGAAGAGACGCCGCCCACACTGCCATAATCCCCTACAGGTGGATAGGGCTCACACACCCTGAATCGGTGGATTCCCAGTGTGCTTTTGACACGAAAAGCCCCGATCGGGTCATACCCCGATCGGGGCCACGGCAGCTAACTCCTGGCTGGGACTTCGGATTTCGAGCGAAACCGACGTGCGACGAGCCGGCCGGGCCGCAAGCGGCCGCGTCAGGCGGGGGCGACCGTGGGCTGGCGGCGAAGCCTGGGTCGCGCGGTCGCGATCGCGCGACGTGGGTGCGTCGCGAACCAATGCATCTGGGCTGCCGCTTGGTCGACCAGCGGCGCACGCGTGGTGAGCCAGCCATCGCACCACGCCGCGAGCTCTGGATCCGGGAGCTGCTCGGCGATGTCTTGCAACACCAGCACGAGGTCGACTCCTCGGCGCAAGCCGAGCAGCGCGGCCCCGCACGCGCGCCGCAATCCCGCTCGCGATGCTGCCGAGCACGTCGATCGGGATACCGTGCTCGCGCGCGAGCTGCGGCAGGCCGCGCAGCGTGTGCTCGGCATGGCTCGCCGCCAGGAGTAGCGGCTCGGATGGCGGCTCGGGCCCCAGGCGCTCGGCCTCACGGCGACAGCCAAGGCGCGAGGCGACCTCCGCGCGAAACAGCTCGCGCGCGAGGCGGCGAAGCAGCGCCCGCTGCTCGTCGTGCCTTGCATTGCCGACGCGCTCCGCAGCTCGCCTCGGTCTGCGCTCGCCGTAGGCTTGCCCTGACTGTTGCATCGACATGATGTTCGCCTTTCGCGTTCGCGTTCAGCGCTCCGTACCCGGAGTCTGCTGCGCCTTGGGCACCGAGGCCTCGTTCGTCGCGGTCACGTCGTGCGCGCCATCGTTGCGCAGGATGTCTTGCACGCGGCGCTTTTCGT
>CAYNOM010001392.1:1415-1732 GCA_964398415.1 uncultured Polyangiales bacterium
CACGTTTTCGACGCGCTTCTTGGCGTCGCTCGACTCCGAGTGCACGGCGATCAATATGTTGCCGCCGGCGATCTTGCCTTCGTAGCGCTTGGCTTCGATCTCGGGAATGCCGAGGCCGACCAACGCTCCCGTGACGCCTCCCACCGCGGCACCCGCGGCCGCGCCGCTCAGCGCACCCAGCAGCGGCCCTGCCGCGATGAACGGTCCGAGCCCCGGAATCGCGAGCGCTCCGACGCCCGCGAGCAGCCCGACCGTGCCCCCCAAGACGCCGCCCGCGCCCACGCCCGCCACCGTGCCTTCCGGCGCCTTGGTGTGGT
>CAYNOM010001393.1:0-1729 GCA_964398415.1 uncultured Polyangiales bacterium
TGGCTGCGCCCTCGGGCAGGCCCGAAAGCACGCTCATCACGAAGCCGAGCTCGCTGAGCCCCTCTTCGAGCAGGGGGTGGCTCTCGCCGAGCGCCCGTACATCTTCGATCACACCCGCACCCGCGCCACGGATCCGTGCAATGGCGAGGCACTTGGCAGCCTGCATCGCATTGAGCCCGTTCTCCTCGACCAGCGCCTTCGTGACGCCGTCCTCGCCGATCTTGTCGAGCTTGTCGACGCTGCGCAGGATGTCGCCGATGTTCTCGAGCCCAAGCGCACGATAGAAGCCCTCGAGCACCTTACGGTTGTTGATGCGCAACTGGATCTGCGGAATAGGCAGCGCGCTCACCACTTCGTGGAGCAAAAGCGCCATCTCCGCGTCGAAGTGCACCGGCAGCTCGCCGTCTCCGATCACGTCGATGTCCGCCTGATAGAACTCCCGATAACGGCCTTGCTGCGGACGCTCGCCGCGCCAAACCTTTTGGATCTGATAGCGCTTGAACGGGAACGTGAGTTGCCCACGGTGCTGCGCCACGTAGCGAGCGAACGGCACCGTCAGGTCGAAGTGCAGGCCCAGCTCCGCCTCGTCCGCCTCCTCGGCGTGCAAGCGCCTGAGCACGTAGATCTCCTTGTCGGTCGCCCCCTTCTTGAGCAACACGTCGAGCGGCTCGACGGAGCGCGTCTCGAGGGGAGCAAAGCCAAACAGCTCGAACTTCTCGCGAACCAGATCGAGCACCCGCTGCTCCACGAGCCGCTGCTCAGGAAGCCATTCTGGAAAGCCCGTCAACGCAGTCATCTTGGCCATCGCCGCCCTTATAGCGCACGCGGGCACTGGGGCCTGTTGCATGTGGCCTTAACGGCCGACGGCCGCAGCCTCGAACGAGGAGCGGCCGTCCGCGCAGTTGCAGCTGGGTTCACTCCTCTTCGGAGACCGCCGCGAAGTGATCTTCCGTGCTCGCCGGCGGTGCACCGCGCATCTCGTCGAACGCCACGTCGAAGCGCTTGTAAGCAGGCAGACCCGTGCCGGCTGGAATCAAGCGCCCCATGATCACGTTCTCCTTCAGGCCGCGCAGCTCGTCGACCTTGCCAGAGATCGAGGCCTCGGTGAGCACCTTGGTCGTCTCCTGGAAGGACGATGCGCTGATGAAGGAGTCGCCGGAAAGCGCCGCCTTCGTGATGCCGAGCAGCAGGGGCTCGGCCACGGCCGGCTGACCACCGCGGGCGATGACCCGCTCGTTCTCGCGAACGAACTGCGTCTTCTCCACCGTCTCGTCCGTGAGGAAGCTCGTGTCACCCACCTCGCGCACGCGAACGCGGCGGAGCATCTGGCGCACGATGACCTCGATGTGCTTGTCGTGAATGCTCACGCCCTGCAGGCGGTAAACCTGCTGGATCTCGTTCACGAGCCAGGCTGCAAGCTCCTTTTCACCCTTCACGCGCAGGATGTCGTGGGGGTTCGCGGGGCCGTCCATGAGCGCCTCACCGGTACGGACGCGATCGCCCTCCTTGACCGTGAGGTGGCGACCCTTGGCGATCAGGTACTCGCGAGGTTCGCCGAGATCCGGCGCGATCATGACCTTACGCTTGCCCTTCGTGTCCTTGCCGAAGCTCACGACACCGTCGATGTCAGCGACGATGGCGTGGTCCTTGGGCTTTCTGGCCTCAAAGAGCTCGGCGACGCGCGGCAGACCGCCGGTGATGTCCTTGGTCTTCGTGGTCTCGCGCGGAA
>CAYNOM010001394.1:0-1727 GCA_964398415.1 uncultured Polyangiales bacterium
CTCGAGCCCGTGTCGATCGACAACGGCGAGGTGATCGTGCGCGTGCACTTCGACCACGCGCCCACCGACGTCAAGGTGCTCGACCTGTATCTCAACTACGAGTCGAGCGCGATGACCCTCACCGACGCGCGTCCGCTCGCGGCCTTACGCAACACCGACAAGCAGCTTTCGGTGCGCCACTTCAGCGACAAGCAGCTGCGCGTGGTGGTGCTGGGGTCGTCCAACACGGTGCCCATCCCCACTGGGCCCATCGCCGAGCTCGTGTTCACCCGCGTGTCGGCGCGCCAGACGTCCCTCGGCTTCAGCCAGAGCGACTTCCTGCAGCAGTGGTCGATCGCGCCCGATCCCGGAAAGGCCCGGCTCGACCTCACAAACGATGCGCTGTGGGGGCCCAACGTGGAGATCCCGGCCGCCGACCCGCGCGGCCCGCGCATGCTGCTCTACTACAGCTTCGACAACAGCCAGCGCCCGCTCGACGTGAACCTCGCGCCCGACGGCGAGCGGCTGTGCGTCTGGTCGGTCACGAGCGGCGACCAGAGCTGCCCGAGCGTGCTCGCAGCCCAGTCGAATCCCAGTTTGGCCGAAGAGCGTACGGCGCGCGTAGCGCAGTACGGCGCCATGCAGCGTGGCACCTCGCAGTTCAGCGAGAGCATCGACGGCGTCAACGGTAAGGCGGCGCGCCTCGACGGCAACAGCGACCACCTGGAGCTGCCGGTGACGCTCGAAGGCAGCGACGGAAGCTTCACGAAGTCCGAGCAAGACTTCTCCTTCAGCGCCTGGTTCTTCGTCGACTCGAGCCGCTACGACGGTGACACGCGCCAGGTGTTGTTCAGTCACAACTCGCCTGCCAGCGAGCGTACGGCCATGGCCTTCGTGGCCCGGCCCACGTCGGCTGGAGCCTTCGACCTCGAGTGGATCGACGGCGACCTCACCACGGCAAATCCGGTGGTGAGCCCGGTGGCGCAGGGGCTTGCGAGCGACCGCTGGTACCACGTGGCCTTTACCTTCGATGCCCGCACGAGCGGCAACGCAGCTCTTCAGTTCTTCGTCGATGGCCAGCAGTTTCACGCGGGGCAGCCGACCCCCGACGCCGCGCAGGCCCTGTCCGTCAGCCTGAACAACGCGTGGCAATGTCCTAGCCTGTCGTCGGGGCGCATCCAGATCCACGAGGAGGGCCGCGGCGTCCCGGGCGGTCAGTCTCCCGACCAGATCTTCTTCGCCTCCGCGCGCAACAATCTGCACGGCATCGAGGTGATGGACACCACGGGTCTCGCGCGCCGCGAGCTCGTGCGTGCGCCCGAGTCGTCGGCCAAGGATGCGAGCTACAACCCCAACCTCGACAAGCTGCTCTACGCGTCGTCGGCCTCCGGCAGCTACGAGATCTGGATCGCGAATGGCGATGGCTCAAACCCGCGGCAAATGACGAAGGGCTTCGGAGACACGGGACGTGGCATCTTCGCGAGGCGCCCCAGGTGGGATCCGAACGGTCACGGCTTCGTGTTCGAGTCGAACGTCTACGACGTGGTCGAGGCGTACAACGTCGGACGCACGAATCAGCTCTACTACGTGCCTTACGATCCCGCTGAAGGCGTCGCGGTTCGCCATGCGAGCGGCGAGTCGAACGAGCTCGTGTTCGAGCGCGTCGTCGACGAGGAGGCCGACGCGGGCAACTTCAATCCGCACCGCCTGACGAACAGCGGCAACCCCGCCTCGCACTTCTACCGCGT
>CAYNOM010001395.1:0-1727 GCA_964398415.1 uncultured Polyangiales bacterium
TGCTCTCTTCGTTCTCCACCTCGACCTCCGGAAGCTCATCCACGTCGCCGGACAAATCTGCGAGCTGCTCTTCGTTGAACTCACGCAGCCCGAACACGCCGGGTTTGACCTTGATGATCGGCGCCTCGCCCCGATCGCGTTTGACCATGGTCGCAAGGCGCGAGCTCATGGTGACCTCGGGCGTCTTGCCCACGTGCGAGAGCAGATTCCGCTCGATCGCAAGCTCTGTGATCTTCTTGTAGTGGAGGGGCTTGCCAACCAGGCGCAGCACCTCCTCAGCCGCTTCGGTAAACGTCATGAGTCTCCGCTGTTCGGGGACGGCTCCACACGCCTCGCCACACGTTTCAGGGAGGGCAGAGCCCCGAAAACCCCCGTTGCTGGCGGGACCGTATCACCACCCCCCCAAATCGTCCACGCCCTGACCCAGCAGCCGGAAGATCGTATCGAAGGAATTGCCCCGGCCCAGACATACAAGGTGGGAGGCGTGCCCATGAGTATGAACCCCTCCCCCACCTTAAGGACTGCCGTGAATGATCGAAGCACGGGCCCACAGGCCACGGCGAGGGTGGGGAGTGAACTCGGCGAACGGTTTGGCCGCTATACGTTGCGGGGTCGAATTGCCAGCGGCGGTATGGCGGACGTGTACGCGGCCGAGCTTGCCGCGGCGGCTGGTTTTCGGAAGCGGGTCGCGATCAAGCGCATGCGCCCCCACCTCGTCGAAAACGAAGGTTTCTTGCGCATGTTTCTGGAGGAGGCGCGCCTCGGTTCGCAGCTCTCCCATCCCAAGATCTGCGAGGTGTACGAGCTCGCGCAGGCGGATGGCGAGTTCTACATCGCGATGGAGTACCTCCACGGCGTGACGCTCTCGCACCTGCTTACGACGTGCGCCGAGCGCGGGCTCGCCATGCCGGTGTCGTTGGCGGTGAACATCTTCGCCCAGGCCTGCGAGGGGCTTCATTACGCCCACGAGCGCAAGGACAGCAGCGGCGCTTCCCTCAGCGTGATCCACCGCGATGTCTCGCCCGAGAACCTCTTCCTCCGGACCGATGGCGTGGTCAAGGTGCTCGACTTCGGCATCGCGAAGACGGACGACAGCAGTCACCAAACCTCGACCGGCTCGGTCAAAGGCAAGGACGCCTACATGTCCCCGGAGCAGCTCGAGGCCAGGCGCCTCGACCGCCGCACCGACATCTGGTCCCTAGGCGTCGTGCTGTTCGAGACACTCGCGGGGCGAAGGCTCTTCCGCCGTGGCAGTCTCCTCGAGACCGTCTACGCCATCGCGAACGAGCCTGTCCCGAACCTCCTCGATCTGCGCCCCGATCTGCCGCCAGCGCTCTGCGAGGTGGTGTCACGCGCGCTGTGTCGCGACCGCGACGGGCGATTCGCGTCTGCCGAGGTGTTTCGCCGTGCCCTGCTCGACGCCGCCGAAAGCGAGGGCGTGGCCCCGCAAGAGGCCATAGGCGAGCTCGTACGCAGCGTGTGTGCTGCGACCCTCGCCGAGCGCGAGAGATTGTTCGAGGACAGCCCCGCGAAGTCGGGTGAGCGCGAGCTCAGCCATCGCGGCGCGTTGCCGAAGAGCGGCGCGAACAGGGTCGAGGCGCCATCGCAGCCGGTGCGCGCTGTCCCGGAAGCCAAGCCCGACGAAGCGAAAGCCTCGCCCACATTGCCCGACTGGGATCTCGCGGAGCTGCCCCCGATGCCGAGCGTGTTCCAAAGGAGCGCTCCCT
>CAYNOM010001396.1:0-1727 GCA_964398415.1 uncultured Polyangiales bacterium
CAATGAATCGTCGGAAAGCACTGATCTTTCTTGCTGGTGGTGCCATCGGCGTGTTGGCGGCCACAAGCGTGGCAACACTGCGGCTACACAAGGCACCGCGCACCTACCCGCTGCTGGAAGACGGGCACCTCGCCGCGCTTGCCGCCGCGCCGCGTGGCGGCAAACGGGTTCTGTTCATTGGAAACTCCATGCTCCTAGACCATGATGTTCCTGGGCGGGTGGCCGAAGCTGCGGCCACTGACGGCGTAACCCTGGATGTTGCAACCGCCGCGGCGCGTGGTGCGCGCCTGATCGAAACAAGCCGATTGTCAGCCCTTGATACCATCCTGAGGCCGGACGTATGGGATGCCGTTGTTTTGCAAGACTTTACCCGCACACCGTTACGCCGATTTGACCGATGGGGGTCGGCCTGGGCCATCGGCAAGATTGTAGCCCACACGGCGCCCACGCCCATCGTCCTGTTTCCGCCTTGGCCCCGCTGCCGAAGGCAACGCAGTAGAAGCGACGAACGGAAACCTTGGGCAGCACGGCTTACTTCCTCTCCTCGAGGCACCAGCGGAAGTCGCACTGCTTTGCCCCCTGCGCGAGCGTGCCCGTGCGCTCGAGCCGCGCACCCCACTTCTTCGCCAGCGGCACGTCGAGGTTGCACCACGCGTCGACGCAGACCTGCGACAGCCCCTGCGCCTGAAAGCATTCGGCGACCGGGCAGCGGCGGACGTCGAAGGCCACGACGTCGGCGGCCGCGTCGACGTCCACCATGTCGTAGCTCGGCGCGCGGAACGGGAAGTGACGGAACACCTGGGTGGCACGCTCCAGGCGTTCGTATGGGCTCGCCTTGGTAAGCCGTGCGATCAGCCACGGCACTGCCGCCATCTTCTCGTAGACGCGCCACGTCATGTCGGCCGTAAGCCGTCGAGCGTCCTCGTCCGTGACGTTGCAAGCACGCAGCGACCGGTAGACGCCAGCCGTCAGTGCGGCGAAGTGGACCATCAGCCGAGCGCCGAGCTCCTTCTCCTTCGGAAGCCGGGGACGCTGTTGCTCATAGTCTTTGAACGCGTCGTCGAGGACGCCGCGGATCTCGGGCGACGAGAAACGGCTTCGCAAAGCGCGCCGGACCGCTGGAGCCAGGAGCGGACGGAGGATGCGAATCATGGCCGTGCCTCACCACTCCCCGTTGGGTTCGCTGCCGGTACATCGCTCGTCATGACGCGTGCCTCCAGACCTTCACGCTGCCCCACGAGAGCCAGTGGAACCCCGGCAGGAGGTCGACCCAGGCGCGGTACATCTGGGCGCCGAAGGGGAGGTCGTAGCTGACGCAGAGCACGTAGCTGATCGCGAGAAAGCCGCCCATAGCGGATCACGTCAGCGTGTTGCCCGTCGGGGCCCGCGGTCTCTCGCCTCTCCGTGATGACCCTCATGCGGCCTCCACCAGGTAGTTGCGCATCATGCCCATGTCCTCATGCTCGAGATTGTGACAGTGATAGAGGAACATGCCGGCGTAGCGATCGAAGCTGACACGGAGGCGCACTCGGTCGCCGGGGAGGAGCAGGAACGTGTCGAGCCACCCCTCATCGAAGAGTCCCTCTCGTAGCGAGCGCAGCCCTGGTCCGTGCTGCCGGTGGATGATCCGGAATTGCGCGCCGTGGAGGTGAATGGGATGTGCCATCGCCATGGGACCGCCGAGGTTGATGAACTCCCACTCCTCGACGGTCCCTAGGCGCACTCGC
>CAYNOM010001397.1:0-1726 GCA_964398415.1 uncultured Polyangiales bacterium
CCTGAAAGAGAGTCCGAAGCCCCGCCGGGGCATTGTCTAGACCGACTTGAACAACTAGCTTTGAGGCGCGCTCGAGGTCGCTGGTCATGAGGTGTTCCTTGGTCCGCCCAACGTAGCAGCGGTTCAGCGGCGGGCGAAGCCCGTCCGCTGCAACCGCGAGTTGGGCCGCACGTCATTGAGAGCGCCTTTCAAGGGGGCTCGGCCGCGAACTCTGAGTGCCGTGCCTCAACGTAGGGCCACTCGTCGCGATGCACGACACGAAAGATGGCAGTCTCCGGCGAGTACGGGCCGTCGGGAACCTCGCTGAAATCCGCTTCTCCTCGGGACACTGCGGCGTGATCCACGACGCTTCCGGACTGCACGAAAACGAGCAGAACGATCCCGTCGTCGATCCCGATGTCATCGCCAGCCGGCGGTGTCCAGCGAAAGCCGAGCCGTTTCTGGATTTCGGGTCCGGACGAGTACGGGGGAAAGACGAACATCTGCTCCCAGGCGAAGTCTGTCGCGCCAGCAACCGAGAAGTCGCGACCTCCGGCCTTCGTGATGTGGCGAGCGATTCTTCTTTCCAGCGAGAGCTCGCAATAGACCAGTCGCGCAACAGCGAGGGCACCCACGAGGCCGACCAAAAGGATGGCGCTGCGTCGCTTCACAAATGGCATCCCGGTCGGTGTCAGCCCTGTCGGCCCAACTGGTACTTGAACAGCGCTGCGTAATCTCGTCAACCCAACTTCTTGCGCAGCCTAATCCGTAGCCCTCTCTCATGATTTCCACACCTTGCGCGCCGCGATCCCAAGTTACGTAGGTCTCGATAATCCAAGTCCACCGAGGCCGTCGAGGGGGCTCAGCACCGCAGACGGACCGCGGTTCAAGACGTGGGTGTAGATCTGCGTCGTGGCTACGTCGCGGTGGCCCAACAACTCCTGGACCGTACGGATGTCGTAGCCGCGCTCGAGGAGGTGCGTGGCGAAGCTGTGTCGGAGGCTGTGCGCAGACGCTCGTTTCGTGATCCCGGAGCGACCCACGGCCTGCTTGATGGCGCGCTGGATCACCGTCTCGTGGATGTGGTGCCGAAAGGCGAGCGTCGTGCCTGCCAAGGCATAGGTGCGCGTGGCAGGGAAGATCCAGCGCCAGCGAAAATCGAGCTCGGCGTTCGGGAACTTGTGTCGCAGCGCGTTCGGCACCTCCACGCGAACCGGAACGCGTACGTCCGCCTCGTACACAGCGCGCGCACGCTGGAGCTGCGCTTTCAGGGCTGCGATGAGCTGGGAGGGGATCATGGTGCGGCGGTCTTTGCCACCTTTTCCGCTGCGCACGGTCAGCTCCCGGCGCTCGAGGTCGATATCCTGGACTCGCAGCGTGCAGCACTCGAGGAGCCGCAGCCCCGATCCGTAAAGCAGCGCAGCAACCAGGTGCGGCGTGCCACGCAGCTCCTGGAGCACGCGCGTCACCTCGTCCGCTGTGAGCACGACGGGCACATGCCGTGTGCGAGTGGGGCGCACCAGAGCGTCGATGCGCTCGAGGGGAACCTCGAGGACGTGCTTGTACAGAAACACGATGGCGCTCAGCGCCTGCGTGTGGGTCGACGCGCTCACTTGGCGTGCCGACGTGAGGTAGTTGAAGTACGCGGCGAGCTCTTCAGAGCTCAGGTCACGCGGGTGGCGCTTGCCGTGGAACATGATGAGGTCTCGGGTCCAATAGACGTAGGCTGCCTCGGTTCGACGGCTGC
>CAYNOM010001398.1:0-1422 GCA_964398415.1 uncultured Polyangiales bacterium
AGGTTCTTCACCGCTGATGAGCGCGCGCGCTTGCGTCGTCTGCACTGTCAGCGCCTCAAGAACTTCCTTCACCCGCTCCTCGTCCAGTTGGAACGTGACGAACGTCGCGATGTCGCCGCCGGCGGCAACCGCGTCTCCTCGGAGGCGCTTGATCTCCTGCTGGACGTGTTCATCAAGCGCAGCAAGGCCTTCACGCAAGCGACTCGCGGCTTGCAGTCGCCCCTGTGCTTCGGAGAGCGTCGCGCGGGCCGCGACAAGTTCGGCGCTGAGCTTGTCCTCCTCCTCGACCAACCCACGCAGCTTGACGACTCTTGGATCGTCGTCCTGGGCTTCTGCCGTCGGAGGCTCGGGAGGTTCGGCGGCCTTGAGGTCCTCGAGTTGCTGCTTCCGGACCTCCAGCGAAGCCTGAAGCTCAGCCCGAGCCCTTGACGACGTGCGGCGTTGGGTTTCGCAGATGCGACTGTTGAGGTTCCGGAGCTGTGCCCGGAGTGCTTGAACCTTACGGTGTGTCTCCTGCTCCTGCCGCTCCAGGAGCGACTGGAGGTCTGGGGCATCCCCCTTCACCTCGGGGGGGACGTGCGCGAAGATCACCCGTTCGATCTGGCTGGTGAACTCGCGAAGGTCGTTCTCGGATTGGCCGGAGCAGACTCGCTCGAAGAACGACTGCGGCACGTACCGGACGCGCTCCATGGCCGAGGCGGCGGGATCTTCGTCGAGCTGCCGTACAGATTCTTTGCGGTTCCGCCAAGTCAACGTCGCACGGAAGTGCTTGCTTCGGTTGTTCTTCTTGTCGCGGAACCGGCCCGGCGTTAGGAAAGAGAAGCTCTGCACGGTCGCTGTGTCGCCCAGCAGCGCGATTACATCGGCGATAGCACTCTTCCCACCTCCCTTGTTGCCTATGATCGCGACCAGGTCCGGGTTGAGGTCCACCTCGACGCCGTCGAACCAGTGTTCGTTCGTGAGCGTGCTGTTGGCGACCTTCTGCAGCGAGATCCGGTCAATGAACACCGTCGGCTTCGAGGCCAGTCGGTCAAGCTTCGGAGGGGCGTCTCCGAGCCACGAGCGGTGCGCAGGCTCCTTGATGGCCTGCAGGAGGCCGCGGAAGGTCGGGGCGGCCTTGATCCACGTGGTGAGGCCGGAAGGGAACCTCCCATAGTCGGAGAATTTGTGGGCATCGCTTCCCCGAACAGGAAGCCGCGAACGCCCGCCTAGGGCCGCCCAGAAGCTATCGAACCACGCGGCGTTGCCTGCGGTTCGTCTTCCGACGAATGCGTTCCGGGCGCTATCATCCTTGCACTCGAAGATGTCCGGCTGCGTGAAGAGTTGATGCGTCGTGGTGTAGTGTTCCTGCCATTTCAGCTGTCTCAGCCCGTTGTAGGTGTCCCACGGCTGCAGTACGACAACGCTGTCGTCAGGAAGCGA
>CAYNOM010001398.1:1434-1726 GCA_964398415.1 uncultured Polyangiales bacterium
CAGTCTGGCATCCCAACTACCAAGCGCGTTCGTCGTCAGCGAGCTCGACCCTCGTGGCGCCGTGTTGCTCCAGCTGGTCGTTGCCAAGGGAACGGGCATAGAACCGAAGTGCTTCCGCGGATAGCGGGCGCAACGCGCCGTGAAGCACCTGTACCTTGAGCTCCGACTGGAAGTCCCGGATTTCCTGGTCGCTCAATTTATCCGAGAGAATCGCGTGGATGTTCAGCCGGAACGAGGTCGGCGACTGAACCCGAAGCTCGATGCCAGGTGTTACCGAGCAGGCTGCCTGATG
>CAYNOM010001399.1:0-1725 GCA_964398415.1 uncultured Polyangiales bacterium
GAACGGCATTGGACGCCCGTGCACTAGGACATCCATGTGAATGATCTTGATGTCGTTCTAGACGCCGTGCGAGCCGAGGGCGGCATGGTCGAGGACGAGTTTCGAACCCAGGGTCCAAGACCCGTGGCTTTCTGCAGCGATCCCTTTGGCAACGGCTTTTGCGTGATTGGCGAGCGCACACCGTAGCGTCACGGCAGGCGATTTAGGTCAAGCTCACGCACACGACCAAGTAGAGAGGGCGTCGCGGGTGGGCACAGTGCCCCTAGGTGAGGCCATGGATCACCCCTATCTCGGGATACGTGGCTTGCAGGGCCATGCTACCGTGATTCCCAGATGTACCGTCCCCCGCGCCTGGGAACCGCCGCACGCAGCGATGTGTCGCGCTTGGTCCCCATGCTGGCCATCATTGTCGCCTGCGCCTCCAATGAGCAGCCAGCAGGTCCGCTGAGGACGCTCGAGGATTTCGGGGGGGATGAGCCCCTCGCCGTGGGACCGGCCCCCCTGCGGCGCCTGAGCGATGTGCAATATCGCTATGCACTCCAGGACCTGTTTCCGGGTGTCGCGCTCACGATGCCGGAGATGCCGGCCGAAGGCATCGTGGGCGGCTTCGACAACGCGGTCTCGGGCCAGACCACGTCTGACGTGCGGATCAGCCGCTACGAGCAGGTTGCGCGCGCCTACGCAGGGGCGGTGGTGGCGGACCCCGTGCAGCGTGATGCGCTCGTCGCCTGCGATCCTGTCGCGCGCTCGGTGCACGAGTGCGCCGAGAAGTTCATCACCACCCAGGGCGCACGCATCTTCAGGCGTCCTCTCGACCCTGCAGAGAAGGATCGCTTCGTTCTTCGCTTCCAGCGCTACGAGCGCCTCGTCGACTTCGACGCGGCGATGGAGCTGACACTCGCGGCGATGCTGCAATCACCGCAGTTTCTGTATCGCCCGGAGCCCGAGAACGCAGGCAGCGCGCCCATCCCCGTGCCGCCCTACGAGATGGCGAGCCGATTGTCGCTGCTCTTGTGGCAGAGCGTCCCTGACAGCGCGCTACTCGAAGCCGCGGCTCGAGGAGAGCTCGCCACCGAAGAGCAGGTGCGCGAGCAGGTGCGGCGCATGCTCGAGGACGATCGTGCCAAGCGACTTTACTGGGACTTCCATCGACAGTGGCTCGCGCTGGAGCACATCCTCGAGGAGGAGCACGCACAGCGCACCTCCGAGGTCGACTCGGCTTGGACGGAAGCGCGGCAAGCCGCGGCAGCCACCGAAACGCGCCTGTTCGTGGAGCACGTGGCAAGTGAGGAGGGCACTCTCTCAGCGCTGCTGACCAGCCGTCGCGCGTTCGTCAATCGCGACCTGGCGGCGCTCTACGGGGTGGCCTTCCCCGCTTCGAACGACGTCTTCACGGAGGTTGCGTTGCCCGAAGCGCAGCGGGCAGGACTCTTGACGCGGATAGCTTTTCTGGCTTCCACGTCCCATCGTGGTGCCACATCGCCGCCGATTCGGGCGAACGCGGTGAGCATGCGTTTGTTGTGTCGCGTCCCCACCGAGCCTCCGGCGGGGGTTGACACCACGCCTCCCGTTCCCGTCGAGGGCGAAGGGCCCAAAACCAACCGCACGCTGTTCGAGGAGCGCAACGCGTCGGTTTCCTGCCCAGGCTGCCACACACCCCTGAACGGTGTGGGATTCGGCTTCGAGCACTACAACGCGGCGGGCGGCTACACGCGGCTCGATCAC
>CAYNOM010001400.1:0-1723 GCA_964398415.1 uncultured Polyangiales bacterium
CGCTTCTTGGCAGGCAGTGCGCAGATGGTGATGAGCCCCGCGTCTGTGCAGGCGCGTGCGGCGACTGACACGGCATCCATCGATTCACCCTGGGGCGGGATGACGTGCGCCGAGTGACCGAGGTCGAAGAGCTTTCGCTCGAGCACATAGGCGACGGCCACTTTGCCCGATCCCGGAAGCCCGGTGAGAAACACGGTCACGCCCGTTTGCCCGAGGCGATCGCGCCGCTCACGCGGGCTCACTTGCGTCTTGTTGGCGAGGCCCGAGCCCGCGCGCACCTCGCGCATGGCGTCGTCGAGCTCCTGCTCGCCCTCGGCGTCGAGGATCATGCCCGCACCCACCGTCGCATTGGTGAGCGAATCGACGATCACGAAGGAGCCCGTCGCGCGGTTTTTGGTGTAGGGGTCGTAGTAGACCGGACGATGGCAGGTGAGCGTGAGCTTGCCGATGTCGTTGAGGTGCAGGGTCTCGGCGGGCACCTGCTCGAGGGTCGACAGATCGACCTTCGACTCTACCGCGTCGACCTGCATGCGGATCATCTGCGTGGTGTGCTTGATGAAGTAAGTCTTCTGGGTGTCGAGGGGCCGCTCGTGCAGCCACACGACGTGGGCTTGAATCGTTCGCCCCACGCGCGGACGGTTGTTTGGATGCACCAGCATATCGCCGCGAGAGCAGTCGATCTCGTCGGTGAGCCGCAGCGTGACGCTCTGGGGCGCAAAGGCCTCGTCGAGCTCGCCGTCGTAGGTATCGATGGCCTTGACGCGGGAGGTCTTGCCGGAGGGCAGCACCATCACGGTGTCGCCCTTCTTCACGACGCCCGTCACGACCTGCGCGGAGAAGCCGCGATAGTCGAGGTTCGGCCTCAGCACGTACTGCACGGGGTAGCGGAAATCGTCGAGGTTTCGGTCCTCGGCGATGGGCACCTCTTCGAGGTAGCTGAGCACCGTCGGCCCCTGATACCAAGGCGTGCGCGTGGCGCGCGTGACCACGTTCTCGCCGCGCAGGGCGCTGACCGGGATGAACGTGACGTCCTTGAAACCGAGCCCCTTGGCGAAAGCGCTGAAGTCGCGCTGAATCTGCGTGAACACGCTCTCGGCGTAGTCCTTCAGATCCATCTTGTTGACCGCCACGAGCAAGTGCGGAATGCCGAGCAGCGAGGCGATGTACGCGTGACGCCGCGACTGCTCGAGCACCCCGAGCCGCGCGTCGATCAGGATCACGCCGACGTCGGCCGTGGAGGCGCCCGTGACCATGTTGCGCGTGTACTGCACGTGGCCGGGGGTGTCGGCGACGATGAACTTGCGCTTCTCCGTGGTGAAGTAGCGGTAGGCCACGTCGATCGTGATGCCCTGCTCGCGTTCGGCCACGAGACCATCGGTGAACAGCGAGAAGTCGATCTCCTCGTCGCCCATCGACGTGGCCTTCTTCACGGCCTCGAGCTGGTCTTCGTAGACGCTGTTGGCGTCGTGCAGGAGGCGCCCGATGAGGGTGCTCTTGCCATCGTCGACCGAGCCCACGATCACGAAGCGCAAGAGCTCCTTTTCCTCGTGGCGCGCGAGATAGGCCTCGATGTCCTTTTCGATCAACAGAGCCTCAGACATCAGAAGTACCCCTCGCGCTTCTTCTGCTCCATGGAGCCATCCTGGTCGTGATCGATGAGTCGTCCCTGGCGCTCGGAGTGATTCGTCAGCAAAATCTCTTGTATCACCTGGGGCAGTGTGGT
>CAYNOM010001401.1:0-1723 GCA_964398415.1 uncultured Polyangiales bacterium
CAGGCTGGCGCGTGGCGAGAGGGCCTCGACGGGATCGTCGAGAAAGCACGGCAGGCCGTTGATGCGCTGATCACTTCCCGGGGCAACCAGGGGAGCGGACAGCTCCAAGGCTTCTTCGCGGAGCACTGGCACGCGCACACGCTCGAAGTCGACGCCTGGAAGAGGGGCCTACACGACGTGTTCGTGGAGGTGCCGAGCAGCACGCTGCGAGCCTCACCGGACATCATCATCCGGCAGGCGAACGGTCCTGAGGTGCTCGCCCAGCTCAAGTACTACAAGACCGCGGAAGACACGGCCAAGCAACTCTGGAACCCTGAGTACAACACCACCCAGATCAAGGTAGTGCCCACTGATCAACTGTCCGGAGTAGTGGAGGGCAGTGCGCGTCGCGCCGCTACCGATGCCCGTGAGCACGTTCGTGAGGCAGCCCAACACTCCGTCGACCACGTGAGTGACCGCGCAAGCGTAGGGGGCGCAGAGTCACGACCCTTGAGCCGCCATGAATCCGAAGAGCTGACGCGGCAAGCGCGACAGGGGGAGGACGTCATGGGGCAACTGGGGACGCTCTCGGCCGAGGAACTCGGGAAGCGAGTGGCCATCGGCGGAGCCGTTGCGGCGGGCATCGGTGCAGCCCTGACGTTCGCACCCCACGCTGCAAAGGCCTTCTCTGCATGGCGCAAAGGCAACCCTGCCCTCGACAAGGCGCTGCTCGCGGAAGGCGGATCGAAGGCGACGACCGCAGGAGGATGGGCGGGCCTCCAGGGGGCCATGGCAACCGCGCTGGTGGAGACAGCCCGCTCGGGCGGGCTGGGACCAGCGCTGGCCGACCTCTCGCCAGGCGCTGGTGGCGCGATCGCCGTGGTCATCGTGCAGTCCATCCGCGACGGTCAGGCGCTCTACAACGGGGAGATCACGGCTGCGGAGTTCGGCCAACGCTGCGCGACGACGTCGGCGGTTGCCGCTGGCAGTGTCGCCGGTGCGGCCATCGGTCAGGCGCTGATTCCTATACCGGTCCTAGGGAGCCTCATCGGCTCGGTAGTCGGTGGGCTCGTCGCCAGGGGAGGAGTAGCGGCCCTCGAATGGACCGTCGAAAAGATGCGCGCCGTGTTGGGACCGGTACTCGACTACGTGGGCGAGACGCTCTTCGGATGGCAGACACTGGAAGAGGCGCAGCGACTGTCGCTGGCCATCGATAGCGAGCTCGGGGACGCCCGGTTGGCGATCGTCGCCGTGCGGCAACAACGCTTCGAGGTCTTCGCCAACGTCCAACTGCGCGAGATCGACATCGCCGCCGTACGGTCGAAGAACGACGCGCATGAGGCCGAACTGGACGCGCTGGAAGCTTCTCTCCGAACCAGGATTTCGTAGTCGATGCGCGGTCCCACGACGCGCTGGAAGGTAACGCGCTGATGCTCCCCACAGAACTCGACCACCTGGCGACGCCCGAGACCTTGTTCGATATGCACGCGGCGGCGGCCAGCGTCCTCCTGGCCGACACGGGGCCAGGCTCGGCGCTAGACCTCTCGGTGGAACGCATCGTCGCGCGGCCGCAAGCATGATGCGCTGGGCCTTCGTGGACGAGTCGGGCCAGGCCAGCCTGGACACCACAAACGACGGCGTAGGCTCGCACTATGTTCTGTGCGCCGTCTTGGTGGACGACGCACAGCTCGCCAACGTGCGCGGCGCCGCCGAGGTGATTCGAGCGCGTCACGTCCAGCAGGGC
>CAYNOM010001402.1:0-1722 GCA_964398415.1 uncultured Polyangiales bacterium
GCGAGCTTGTCGGCATCGATGACAGGGACGCCGAGGGCCGCGAACGCGCGGGCCACCGTGCTCTTCCCGGACCCGATGCCCCCCGTCAACCCCACCGTCGGCAACGTCATGGCTCATGCCTAACGCCCGCGTCGAAGTGTGGCAAGGTGGCCGGATGCGAGCGGTCGTTCAGCGCGTGGCAGCGGCGAGGGTCGAGGTCGAAGGTGAAGTGGTCGGCGCGATTGGACCCGGGCTCCTCGTCTACTTGGGCGTGGGGATGTCCGACACCGACGACGATCCGGCGTGGATGGCCGCCAAGGTCGAGGGGCTTCGGATCTTCGAGGACGAGGCCGGCAAGATGAGCCTGTCGGTTCGTGACGTGGGCGGGGAGCTGCTCGTGGTTTCTCAGTTCACGCTCTACGGTGACGTGCGCAAGGGCCGACGACCGTCCTTCGACGCGGCTGCCCCTCCCGAGCGCGCCGAGCATCTCTACGAAGCGGTATGCGCCGTGCTTCGCGACAGAGGGCTCTGCGTGCAGACGGGCCGCTTTCGCGCGATGATGCGCGTGCATGCGGAAGTGGCCGGACCCGTGACCATCCTCGTCGACAGCGAGCGCGCGTTCTGAGCACACTAACTGCGATGATCCGCTACGAGATTCGTGCTGCATGCCGCGCCGACGAGGAGGCCCTGCTCGAGCTCGCGCGCTACCTGAACACGGTCAATCTCCCGGACGATCGCGCGGCCATCCGCCAGGTGCTCGATCTGTCCGAACGCTCCTTTGCCGGTGCCATCGCGGATCCTCTCGATCGCGAGTACGTGTTCGTGTTGCGTGACCTCGCCGAAGACCGCGCCATCGCCACCTCGATGGTCATCGCCCAGCTCGGACGACGAGGGAGCCCGTACATCTATCTGCAAGTGCACCGCGAGGAGAAGTACAGCGCGACCCTCGACAAGCACTTCATCCATCAGGTGCTGAGCACCCGCTACTCGTACGACGGTCCCACGGAGATCGGGGGCCTGGTCGTCCACCCCGACTATCGAAACAGCCCCGACAAGCTCGGCACGCTGATCTCCTTCGTCCGCTTCCTGTTCCTCGCGATGGGCCGCCGCGACTTTCGGGACGAGGTCCTGGCCGAGCTCCTGCCTCCGCTCGAGAAGGACGGCACGAGCCACCTCTGGGAGGCCCTGGGCCGCCACTTCACCGGGCTCACCTATCTCGAGGCCGACAAGCTCAGCAAGCGAAACAAGGAGTTCATTCGGGGCCTCTTCCCCGAGGGCGAGATCTACGCCACGTTGCTTCCGCGCAAGGCCCAGGCTGTGATCGGCGTCGTCGGCGAGCAGACTCGCGGGGTGGAGAAGATGCTGCGCCGGATAGGCTTCCGGTACGCCGAGCGCATCGACCCCTTCGACGGCGGCCCGCACTTCACTGCGCGCACAGACGACGTGTCGCTCGTGCGCGACGCGCATCCCGTGGTGCTCGAGGCCAGTGCTTCCGAGGTGCTCACCGAGCCGGTGCTTCTGGCTCGACGCTCGGATGTGCCGCCCTACTTCGTCGCAGTCCCCGCCTTGGTACGGCGTCACGGCGAGGTGCACCTGCAGGTTGCGCGCGAGACGCTGGAGCATTTCTCCAAGCTCGGTCCAGGTCAGGTGTGGGGCCTCCCCCTGCCACGCAGCTCCGAAAAACGCGCCCCCGAATTGGATCGCGGTTGACAGCATGGGGGTGGGTGCTAGTTATCGGCTCCC
>CAYNOM010001403.1:0-1722 GCA_964398415.1 uncultured Polyangiales bacterium
GCCGTAATCGAGGCCGCCGGCGCCTGAGTACAGACTGATGACCTTCGGGGTCTTGGCCATGGACGCCGGCTATAACACGTAACGTCGGTTCAGTGTCGGACGGCGCGGGGGACGGACGCGCGCTGCGTTACTTTTTCTCCGGGATCGAATGCGCTACGTGCGCCAAACACGGGTGGATTCGAGGGGATGGCTGGGCCGAGCTTCAAGGGTCGCAGGGCTGCTTCGGAGAAGGCGTCGGCGGCTGCGCGCGGATCGTCGAAGAAGCGCGACACGCGGTGCGAGATGTTGCTGCGGCGTGCGCTGTGGGCGGCGGGGCTGCGCTACCGCAAGGATGTCGCGAGCTTGCCGGGTCGGCCGGACATCGTGTTCCGGCATGCACGCGTGGTCGTGTTCTGCGACGGGGACTTCTGGCACGGGCGGGATTGGCACGCGCGCAAGCGCAAGCTCGCGGACGGGCACAATGCGCCGTACTGGGTTGGTAAGATCGAGCGGAACATGCAGCGCGACAGAGAGCGCACGGATGCGCTCGAGCTGGATGGCTGGCGCGTGCTGCGCTTCTGGGAGACGGACATCGCGCGCGATGTCGCGAGCATCGTAGAGCGGATCGAGGGCGAGCTGCAGCAGCGCTAGCTGCGGGCAGCTTCGCGCAGCACGTCGGTCACAGAACGGTTCCAGCGCTCGTCGATGCGGACTTTGTTCGAGAGCTTGGGCTTGCAGGTCGCGTGCGGGTCGAGCCACGTGGTTCGCGCGTACTTGAACACCCACTGCTCGTCGACTGCGTGTAGGCATGCCGCGACGATGTCGAAGTCATCGGGGCTGTAGTAGCGCGAGCAAGGATCGTCTTTCGAGGCACGTGTTCGCATGAAGTCGACGCGCGCGAGGTTCTGCTCCCTCTTTCGCAGCACGTTCTTGCATTCAATGGTGAGCGGACGACTGCCCTCAAAGCGCAGAATGACGTCGGGACCGCCTTCTTCGTCGCTGCGAGCGCAGTCGGTTACGCCGGGGACGGTGCGGAGGGTGCGGACGAGATGCTCTTCTGCGACCCAGCCTCGGACGGCCATCTTGAGTCTGCGTGTGTTGGCGATGAGATCGAGAACCTCGCGCTCGTCGAGCTCAAACTCGTGTGCGAGGTCGTGCAGGCGCGTGCTCGTCGGTGTGAGCGTGCGGTCCTGCACCGCATAGGGGAGCGCGGCTGTCGGAAGCCGATCCGCGAGAAGTGCGCGGTGCCCCTGATCTTCGCCGAGGGCTTCGCGCTCGAAGCGGATCAAGCGAAGCAAGGAGCTCGAGGTACCTCCAACGAGCACGGAGACTGGCTCATCGCCTGCACGGCGCACGCGCTCCCACCAGTGCCATCCGTTCTCGACAATCTCGTCGACGTGCTCTTGTTTGAACTCGACGCGAATGAAGAACTTGGTCGGGCTGTGCAGCACGGGATCGGCTGCGACGAAGAAGCCCGCTTCGGGGTTGATGCCGATGAAAAGCGTCGTGTACAGGCCGTAGGGATCTTGCCAGAGGTCGTGCAGCTGCCCGTCTTTGGTCCCGTACTTAACCTGGAAGCTGTGCTCGTCGACCGGACGGTTTTTGGTCGGTGTGAAGGTTGCCAAGAAGGCGTACGCGACGATGCCCATGCGCTCGCCGAACGGCGTCTCGAACGTAATGCGAAACGGGGCTTGCGTCGGCGGCGAGGAGTAGAGAATTCGACAGCCTTCGTTGCGTAGCGCG
>CAYNOM010001404.1:0-1718 GCA_964398415.1 uncultured Polyangiales bacterium
CACGCCTCGATCTGCCTCGCAATTTTTCGACGGAATTGGGAGCAGTAGTGTTAAGCCGAGCGGCCGCTACGTTGTGACCGATGACTTGCAGGATCCCGCGTGGTCTGACGTTGAGCACTGGATTCGCAGTCTTGATGGGGAAGCACGGACCTCGGTTCAGATCCATCAGCCATCGCAGGAATACCTGGACGTCGCTCGAGTGAGCCCGAAATCGCACCCAGCGGCCTACGTGGTCAGCGCCCATGTTGCCCAGGAGTCGAGCGTCCTCGTGTGTCGCGGACCAAGCAACGTGCCCGCGGCCGTCGTCGTGCGCGACGACGAAGTCCCTGGCGCCTTCTGCGTGGACCTCATTGCAGCGCTTCGGGCTGCGAAGCGGTTCTTCGCGGACTGCACCGTGGATCTCGACGCGGGGTGGATGACGGTGAATGAGGCAGAGCGCGCGGCATGGTGACGTGGTCATGTCGGCACGCCCTACCGCGCGGCCCAACACTGCGATGCAGCTGACCAGGCCCGCGCTCGGGTGACAGAATCGTCCTCGGCGCTGCGGTCAGCGATGCTGTGCAGGCCTTGCAGCTGAAAACTGTTCTCTTAGTTGGGCGACGAATGAATACCCTCGCGGAACAGATCGACGAGTTGCACCGGCAACTCAACTCGCCCGGTCGAATGCCGGAGAGTTACTATCGCCGGAACGTCATTCAGTACGAACTCGTCTCATACATTGCCGCCATCGTGGCGCTCTGGACGAGTAGGAACCTTCCAGTCCTTCACACGTTTCTGCTTCGTGCGAGCGACGCCTTTGAGCGGCTGCGGCCGCAGCTGGATGAGGACTACGCCAAGTTCGTCCTTGCCTACCTCAAGGTTCTTGCACGCTATCTCGAGACGCTGGATGAACTTCCTGGCGATCTCAAGACATCACTGCCGCGTCACTTGTTACGCGATGTCGAGTAAGCGCCGTTGAAGCCGAGATGCCCCTCGGGAACGCCCGCGACTGCGGGGGGGCGGTGTTGAAGCCCGAGATCCTCGCCGCCCAGACGCTCAGCAGCATCCAAGAGGCGACTGGCCTGCCCCTGGAGCCCCTGCGCTTGGCCCTGCCCGCCAACGCCGAGCCGCTCGCCAACATGAATCCGACGCAGCTTGGGGAGCGCCTCGGCTTGAGTGCCCGCGCGGTGAACGCGATGCTCGAGGGCCTCGGGCTGCAGTTCAAGAACCCGCGTCGAGAGTGGGAGCTCACCGAGCCTGGACGGGAGCACGCCGAGGCTGTGCCCTACGCGACGGGGCGGCACGCTGGATACCAGATTCTGTGGAAGGAGTCTGTGGTGGACGTGCTTCTGCCGGTTGGTATGGTGGGGTAGGGAAGGCTGTGGTCGACAGAGCGCAACGAAAGCGCTTTCGCAGCGTAGTGGTGTGCGAAACAGCCGGTGCCGGGACTGCCAAGTTGCGGTGACGGCCAAGGGCCCTCCGTTGACGGACCGCCGCTTGCGGGGCAAGACTTGACGTGCCCGGAGTCCAACGAGAGAACGATGAGAATCAGCGCAGTCCTGCTTCTCTTGCTAGCCACACTGGCTTGTGAACGAAGTTCCAGCTCCCCGTCTCGACCATGGTCTGTTCCGTGGTCTGCGGTCTGGGTCCGTGGCGCAGACGGTGGCGCGTGGATTGACTGTAAGAACACAGACGGTCGATCCTCCGACCTACGCTGTTCGATACACTCCGACCAGACC
>CAYNOM010001405.1:0-1717 GCA_964398415.1 uncultured Polyangiales bacterium
ACTGCATTCGACGCTTGACTACGTCTCCCCGATCAACTACGAACTTGGAGCAAAATAGGGGAGTCTCCCTCTGTAAAAAAGCGGATCAAGTCCACTCCCTCGTCGGTTGGCCCCTGCGCTTCGACGAACGGACCGGGTGCACGTCGCTCCGCTATCGCCGCGTTCTCGGTACGGAACCGTACGACGCACGCGGACGGAGGTCGATACTCGGGTGAAGCCGCCGCACACCCTCTTGCGACAATGTTGCCGAGTTCAATCTCCGGCAAGACCTCCTGCATGCGTCGCAGTGCGCTTCGGTCGCGTAGGAGGACGGCGCACGCGTCATCATTGCCTTCGCGGCAGCGCTTGAGCGCCACCTTGCGAGCGCGTGCTTGCTGACTTGTTGGCACTGAAGCTTCGTGAGCTGTCTTCTCGACCAATGGAGCAGATGCGCAGCCAAGCGCAAGGACCAGAAGGAGCGACCAACGCATATGGTTGTTGTTCGCGCCGGGTGCATGCTTTCTGAAAGGAACCAACACAGCCGGCCCCGGAATGGAACCGCCTCCTCCAGACTCGCCCGGCGACGGCCGATACAACGGTAGGTGGGCGTGTTCTTCCGCAAGTCGTTCGGGCTGGCACGCGGACTGCGGCTAAATGTCAGTAGCTCAGGACTCGGCGTCAGTGGTGGCATCAAGGGGTTGAGCCTGAGCGTGGGGCCCAGAGGTGTCTACGCCTATGGCAGTGCGGGGCCCATTCGCATGCAGACACGGATCGGAGGAGGGGGAACGCACGCCGTGTCGGAATCTCCGGCGTCTGATAGGGGCGTTCACTTGGCCAATCCGTTCGTCTTCAGGCGGCCCCAGAACGTTCGCTTTCATGCCGTTGTGTGGCCCACTCTCGTGCTGTGCATCTTCGTCTCATCCGCCGTGGCTCTCCCTGCTGTCTTCTCGCTGCCCGTCGTCGCCGCGATTGTTTGCTGGTTCGTACCCAGCGGTCGTGTTCGGAGCTGGCGCGACTATCAAAAGCGACGAGACCAGCTCGTCCAGTTGGACCCCTCGGAGCGACTCAAGCAACTCGCGACCTTCGTCGCTGAGAATCCACAGAGTGCCCATCTGAGGTTTGAGCTCGCTCAAGCCCTGGACCAAGTCGGTCGTTTTGGAGATGCAGCGGGGATCTGGTTGCAGTTGGGCTCTGATACGCAGGTCTCCGAGCTCTTCGCTCGCGCCGGTGGCTCCTACTACGAAGCGCGGGAGTGCGCCGATGCCCTGAAGTGCTTCGAGTTCTGCGACGAACGCAAAGAGTACGATGGATTCTTCGCCGTGCAGATCCTAAGAGCGCGGTGTTTCTTCGAACTCGAGCAGCACGATACGGCGCTCGAGGTGATTGCCGCCGCGATGCGGCGACGAGGCGAAGACTTGATCCCAGGAAAGCGCTTTCTTCGGCTCTTGCGCGCGCAGATCCGGCACGCGACCGGCAACGTCTCCCGTGCAAAATCCGAACTTCGCAAACTCACCGAGGAAGCCCCGGACTTCGAACCTGCGCATGAACTTCTGGCCGAACTTGAGAGGGCGGCGTGAGCGGAGCTCAGGTCGCTCCGAGGCTTGCTCGTGTTCGCCGGTGGGTTCGCTACTGGACCAACTTGCTGCTCATCCCGCTGGTCATCCAGATGACCCTGGATGGTGATGGACTTGATCCGATTCCGTACACACCCACACTGAAAGAAACCGGACGAGGATCA
>CAYNOM010001406.1:0-1714 GCA_964398415.1 uncultured Polyangiales bacterium
GGCATCGTGATCCTGGTGCTCAATCAGTGAGCTCATCGCCAAGGTGTCCCCATGGGTAAACTCGTCTCCAAGCCGCCGCGCACCATCGCCGAACAATCCTACGTGCCTGAGATCGTCAAGGGTCTCAGCGTCACGATGCGGCACTTCTTCAAGAACACGTTCCTCAAGCGCGAAAACACGGACATCGTGACGATCGCCTACCCCGAGGAGCGCCGTGTCTATCCGGAACGCTTTCGCGGTGTGCATCGCCTCACCCATCGCGCCGATGGCTCGCCGCGCTGCGTGGCGTGCCTGTGCTGCAGCACGGCGTGTCCGGCCCAGTGCATTCACATCGAGGCCGGCGAGTACCCAGAGGGCGACCCTCGCCGTGGCTACGAGCGCTTTCCGAAGGTGTTCGTGATCGACGAGCTGCGCTGCATTTTCTGCGGCTACTGCGTCGAGGCCTGCCCCTGCGACGCCATCCGCATGGACACGGGCGTGCACGTGCCCGCGAGCACCCGTCGCGAGCACTTCATCTTCGACAAGGAGATGCTCATGGCGATTCCGGGGCAGGACGGCTCGTACCTCACGGGCAATCCGCGCCACGAGCCGGGCGATGCGACGCATCCGGGGCTCGATCGCGAGCACAAGCACTGAAGAGCTGTCGCAAAATGGCTCATAAGCGGCTTTCGTCCGCTGCCCGAACCTGCGAAAGACAGGAAGTCTTCCTCGGTTCCGGCTTTGCGGGCGCGCTCGCTCTGAGCTCATTTTTCGTCAGCTCTTGTCGGTGCGACGCATGGGGCGTGCTGGAACGCACGCGACGCGCTAAACCCTCGTGCCGTGACCGACAAAGCCGATTCCATCCGCACGCGCGCCGTCCACGGAGGGGAGACCCGTGCCCATCCCTACGATGCGGTCACCCATCCCATCGCCCAGACGGCCACCTACTCGTTTGCCAATACCGCCGAGCTCGTGGCGTACATGGAGGGCCACTCCGACCGCGAGGAGTACGGTCGCTATGGCAACCCGACCGTGCGCGCCGTGGAGCAGAAGGTTGCCGCGCTCGAGGGAGTGGGCGACGCCGTTGCGTTCTCGAGCGGCATGGCGGCGGTCACCACGGCCATCCTGGCGCTCGTCAAGACCGATGCGCACGTGGTGTTGTTCGCAGACTGCTACCGGCGCACGCGCCAGTTCGTGACGGGCTTTCTCGGTAAGTTCGGGGTCACCCACACGCTCGTGCCACCCGGCGATCTCGACGCCCTCGAGCGCGCGATCACCGACAAGACACGCCTCGTGGTCAGCGAAATGCCCACGAACCCCTACCAGACCTGTCTCGACCTCGATCGACTCAGCGCCATCTGCAAGCCGACGCGCGCCAAGACCTTGATCGACTCCACCTTCGCCACGCCCGTCAATCTGCGGCCCTGTGAGCACGGCATCGACCTCGTGGTGCACAGCGCTACGAAGTACATGGCGGGGCACAACGACGTGCTCGCGGGCGTCGTGGCCGGCAACGTGGGTCTCGTGAGCCTGGTGCGCGATCTGCGCCACGTGTTTGGCGCGGTGCTCGATCCGCACGCGGCCTACTTGGTTGCGCGCGGCATGAAGACGCTGGGTCTGCGCGTGTTGCATCAGAACGAGACCGCGCTCGCCCTCGCCAAGCTGCTCGAGGCCCACCCGAAGGTGAAGCAAGTTTGGTATCCGGGGCTCCCGTCGCACCCTCAGCACGAGATCG
>CAYNOM010001407.1:0-1714 GCA_964398415.1 uncultured Polyangiales bacterium
TTGCGTGCCTGATGACGCGTGCGCTCATGGCTGGTGCGCTACCACGCCCCTACGCAAGGTCCAAGTGCTCACAACCCCAACGATGATCGTGCTGCGGATCGGCTTCCGGTAGCGTGGCCCATCGTGCTCGACTCTCCCAAGGCGAGTGGGCATCGCATCATCCAGCAGCCGGGGCCTTATCACCTCGATCCGAGAGAGGTAGGACGGGTAGGACAAAACACGCCTCCTGAATGCAGCGTGGCGTTGAGCTTTCAGCCCATCTCGGTTAGCACTAGCTCGCTGGGGGAGGCCGCGCGAGTCCGGCTCGGGCTAGGTGTGCGTTCGCCGGCGGACGAGGATGGGGCGTGCAGGCACAGGCGGGACGTGGGCCGCAGATGCGGTCGGTGTTGGAGGTGTTGGCGCGAGAGCGGTTGCTCGACCTGGGGCGCGTCACGGGCACGAGCCTGCGCGCAGCGCGCGACAAGAAGGGCGAGCTCGTGGGGTTGCTCGGGGCATCCCTGGGTGAGGCGCGCCTGCCCGAAGTGCTGCGCGAGCTGGGGCGCGACGAGCTGAAGGCCGTATGCCGTGCCCACGGGCTCCCGGAAGAAGGCCAGCGCCGCGCCGATCTGGTAGAGCGGGTGCTACTCGCCGCGGGATTCGCGCCCGGAGCGAGCATCCCGCCGCGCCGCTATCCGCACACCAGCGTGCCGCAGCCCGGTCAGGTGCTCGCTGCGCGCGGACGGCAGTGGCTCGTAGAAGCCCTCGAGCTGGGCGATGACCACGAGTCGCCGCTGTTGTCGCTAGCCTGCCTCGATGACGATGCGCCTGGCCAGAAGCTCGAGATGCTGTGGGACCTCGAAGTGGGCGCGCGGGTGATCGACCCGCAAGCCCAGGGGCTCTCCGCGCCCGAACGTTTGGATGCGCCCAGTACCTTCGGCGCCTACCTGCACGCGCTCAAGTGGAGCAGCGTCAGTGCCGCCGATCCCAACCGCTTTCAGGCCCCCTATCGCGCCGGTATCAAGCTCATGGCGCACCAGCTCACGCCGCTGATGAAGGCCCTCGAGCTGCCGCGCGCCAACCTGTTCATCGCCGACGACGTGGGGCTCGGCAAGACGGTGGAAGCGGGGCTCGTGCTGCAGGAGCTCATCCTGCGGCAACAGGCCGGCTTTGTGCTGATCGTGTGCCCGGCGTCGGTGGTGTTGCAGTGGCGAGACGAGATGCTGCGGCGCTTCGGCTTGCGCTTCGAGGTGATGAGCCGCGCCTTCATCGGCCATCGCCGCCGCGAACGTGGCTTTGGGATCAATCCTTGGGCTACCCACAATCGGTTCATCGTGAGCTACCCGCTCATTCGCCGGCCCGAGTATCGCGACGCACTGCTCGCGCACCTGGGGCGCCGCGCAGAAAAGGGCCTGCTCATCTTGGACGAGGCGCACGTGGCGGCGCCCGCCACGGCGAGCAAATACGCCGTCGACAGCGACACCACCCGCACCATCCGCGACCTGGCGCCCAAGTTCGACAATCGCCTCTTTCTGAGTGCCACGCCGCACAACGGCCACTCCAACTCCTTCAGTGCCCTGCTCGAGATCCTCGACCCGATCCCCGCGGAGGAGTTCGCGGATCGCGATCCCGAGGAGACGATGCGGCGGGTGAGCGAGATCTTCCTGAAACACCTTAACGCCGAGGGCGATGGCTGAACGGGGGCTGACGGTCACCATCGTCACGCCCGAACCCTTCA
>CAYNOM010001408.1:0-1713 GCA_964398415.1 uncultured Polyangiales bacterium
GAGCCTCTCGCAGCAGGTACCCGACACCGCTGCGCAGCGCCACAAGCAACCCATGCACATCCCGATTCGCATGGGGCTGATGGACAGCGAAGGCAACGACTTGCCCCTGCAGCTGGCGCACGAGTCGAGCCCCCAGGGCAAAACGCGCCTGCTCGAGCTGCGTGAGCCGACCCAGAGCTTCACCTTCGTGGGTCTCGGCGCCCGTCCGACGCCCTCCCTCCTCCGAGGCTTCTCCGCGCCCGTGCGGCTCGAGTGCGACACAACCGACGAAGATCTGCTCTTGCGCATGGCCCACGACAGCGATGCCTACTGCCGCTGGGAGGCGAGCCAGACGCTGTCGCAGAGGCGCATCTTCGCGGTGATGGATGCCCTCGCCCAGGGCCGCGAGCCGAGCGTCGACCGCGCGTTTCTCGAGGCCTTCGAGCGTGCGCTGAGCGGCGATGCCGATCCTCAGCTACTCACCGCGGCCCTCACGCTGCCTGCGGAAGGCGTGCTCGAAGGTCGCCTCGTCGAGCTCGATCCTACGCTGCTGCACGCGGCGCGGCTGCACGTGGAGCGCGCCCTCGCCCGTCATGCCCTGCCTGTCCTCGAGCGACGCTACGCAGAGCTCGCCTCTCCCGGCGCCTATCGCCTCGATGCCGAAGCCATGGGACGGCGCAGCTTGCGCAACCTGTGCCTGCGCTACCTGATGGCGCTGAGAGACGAGCGCGACGGGGGCCCCGCGCTGACACAGCTCCGCGACGCCACCAACATGACCGACACGCTCGCGGCGCTGGCTTGCTTGACGCACGTGGAGGGAGAGGCGCACGACACCGCGTTTGCCGAGTTTTACACGCGCTTCGAGCACGACGCGCTCGCGCTCGACAAGTGGTTTGCCACCCAGGCTCTGTCGCGGCGCAAGGCAGCGCTCGACGACGTGGTTCGCCTGCTCAGACATCCACGCTTCTCGCTCGAAAACCCAAACCGCGCGCGGGCGCTCATCGACAGCTTCGCGTCGGGCAACCCGGTGCGCTTTCACGAGCCCACGGGACGCGGCTACGCGTTTCTCGCCGACCGCGTGCTCGAAGTCGATAGCTTCAACCCGCAGGTTGCCGCGCGCATGATCATGCCGCTCACGCGCTTTGCGCGGCTCGAGCCGGGCCGGCGCACGCGCATGGTCTCCGAGCTGCGCCGCATCCTGGGCGCGCCCGATCTCTCCAAGGATGTGTACGAGCAGGTCTCGAAAGCGATTCGGGCCGCGTCCGAAACTCCATGACGAAGTTGCCGCTTCTGCCACACTGCGCGCCTCCTACCTGGAAGGCGAAGTGCCGGCCTGTGGTGGAGTGAAGCCGTGACACCTACCTCACTTGGGTCCGCAGAATTACTTGCGGTCCCGCTCGCGGTTGGCGACAATTGCTGAACGGCGGATCCGGGGTGGACTTCGAGCGTCGGAAGACCCATGAGCGGTGCAATCAATAAGCAGGCACAGAGCGACGAGCTAATCGGGCAGGTCATCAACGACCGCTTCCGCATCCTGTCCGCGATAGCTCGCGGCGGCATGGGACGCGTGTATCGCGCCGAGCAGGTGCCCCTGGGACGCCTGGTGGCGATCAAGACGCTCGACCCACGCAACAACGGCACCGAGGGTGACCCGCAGTTCCAGCAACGCTTCTTCCTCGAAGCCTCGGTTGCGTCGAAGCTGCAGCACCCGAACACGGTCACGGTCTTCGATTA
>CAYNOM010001409.1:0-1713 GCA_964398415.1 uncultured Polyangiales bacterium
CAAGTCGCCACGGGCCCACAAGCTCGTTCAAGGAAGCCTGGAAAGGCATCTCTGGGCGTAGCGCAGGACCAGAAGCGGCCCGTGAGCGCCAAGGACATCCGGGCGATGATCGACGCTGCCATCCGGGCTGCTGCATGCGCGACCGGGCGCTCATCACGTTGGGCTTCGCAGGAGGCTTTCGCCGCTCCGACGTTCGTCGACGAGGGGCTCGAGGCTCTCGTGCGACGCAGCAAGACCGACCAGGACGGCCACGGGCTGCTCAAGGTGATCGCCTACGGCAGCGACCCGGCCACGTGCTCCGTGCGGTCCCTGCAGGACTGGCTCGAGCTCGCCGCCATCGGCGAGGGCCCCATCTTCCGCCCGCTCGACCGGCACGGTCGCGTGCATGGTCGCCGGCTCACGGCGCACGCCGTGGCGGTCGTCGTGAAGCGCGCGGCGGCCAAGGTTGGGCTGCCCGACGAGATGTTCTCGGGGCACTCACTGCGCGCGGGGTTTGTGACCGAGGCGAAGAAGAACGGCGCCGACGATGCCGCGATCATGGACCAGACCGGGCACAAGAGCCTGGCGATGGTGCATCGCTATCACCGGCGCACGAAGAAGTGGGAGAAGCCGGCGAGCGCGCGGTTGGGGTTGTGAGGGAGGTTCGGACGGTTTTGGCAGCGGGCAGCAGCAGGTCGAAGTCCCGCCTCCCTGGCATGCATAACCATTTGAAGCGGCGCCTGCGAGCTTCTGGGCACTGTCGACGATCATCTGGAGGAGGGCATGGCTTCTGAAGCGGCAGATTTCCTCAAGCTGCCACTGTACGAGAAGGTCGAGGCGCTGAAAAACATGCTCGTTGCCTGTGCGACCGGCGGTGGTAGCGATGCCCTGTTGTACCGCCACGTTCGCACAGAACTGATGGCTGACGAAACGCTGACGTCGCTGACGCCAAGGTTAGTTCGAACATGTCGCGGGCCCGATGAATTTTGGCAGTTCATCATGGGCGAGTTCTCTACGTACGCTGAGCGTCGAGAATTCTTGCGGAGCGAATTCGACCCGATCCTTACCTATCTTGAAAAGGGTGCAAACGGCCCCCTGTCGCAGACTGCGGACTTGGCGTTGAAGTCCATGACCGACGAGGCTGTCGCGGATGTGTGGAAGCGGATGCTGCAGCGGCAAGATACAGACCCAGAAGGGGCCATTACGGCTGCGCGAACCCTCGTCGAGACCGTCTGCAAGCACGTGCTTGATGATCTGTCTGAGCCATACGGCGATGCCGCTGATCTCCCGGCGCTGTATAGATCGGTAGCGCTGAAACTGAACCTCGCTCCCGACCAGCATACCGAACAGGCATTTCGACAGATCCTCGGTGGTTGCCAAAGCATTGTAAATGGGCTTGCGAGCGTCAGGAACAAGCTCGGCGACGCTCACGGGAAGGGTCGCGGGAGTGCTCGCCCATCGCCTCGACACGCGGGGCTTGCAGTCAACGTTGCCGGAAGTCTGTCCGCGTTTATCGTCGCCACTTGGATGCACCGCAAGTAGTCTGGACGATGCGTGCGAGGGCGTAGTTCCGGCGAGCTGACGCGAGCGTGACCAGCCCCCCGGCGGCACACGAGCCAGTCGCGCAGGGGAGTCATCGGGCCTATAGCAACCCGCGCGCCGGGTTGGCGTGATGGTACGTCGGCGTGTCTCTGAAATACCGTTCGACGCTGTGCCGATGCTGCCATCTGCCAT
>CAYNOM010001410.1:0-1712 GCA_964398415.1 uncultured Polyangiales bacterium
TTGCGCGGAGTGAGGCTGTGGGCGCCCCCGGGGCGATTCGAACACCCGACCGTCGACGTGCGGCCGCAGGTCGTTCGCGCGAGCGGAATCCCCGATCGATGAACTCCTGTCGTAGCGAACGGTCAGGGCTTGGCCGAACGGCCCCATGATTGGCATACGAGGTAGCTCGGTCTCCCGTCGGTGGGTGAGTACATGACCAACGTGCCTGCGCCGCAAGCCAGGAGGCAATTGCCCTGAACTGCGAGGAACGTGCGGCGCACAGCATCGTTGATGCGCTGTCGTACGAGAAGCTCGCGAGAGGCGCCCGTCTCGAGCACCTTGACCGCGGGGTCGTTGTCGTCGCGCGCGGAAACAGGGAGCCCCATGCGCGCCGCGTAGTCGGCCAGCCACGCGGAGCGGAGGACTTGGTAGTCCAACTCTTCCACCGCGGCCGGCAGTGGAAACAACGACATGTCGAGCAGCGCGGCCAAGGAATCTTCCTTGGACCGAAGCTAACTGAAGGCGGTGCGTTTTCCCGGAGGGCTTTGCGTGGGTGGCGCTTGGAAGGTCAACACGGGGTGGCCCATCACAGGTTCAGCGCTCGAACAAGACAAGGTCGGCGACCTCACGCAGGGCGACCCGCCAGCGCTTCCTCTCGACCCCAACACGCACAGCTCCCCAGCCTAGGAGGACCAGGGAGATGGCTACCGCGACGCCAACGGCTTCCTCCGCCAAACCATTGAAGAGCCATGCCGTTACGAGGCTGACGATGAAGAGGGTCGGTCCCAGGGGCAGGCGTGCCACACAGCGCGCTTGAGGCCCGTCGAGAACTACCGTTCCAACCAGCCGCAGCCACCTTGGACTCAACTCGAGTCTACCGCCGCGATAGCGGAACACGATGGTATCGCCATAGCGCCTCCACATTGCGTGCTCTGTTCTACCGTGGAGGTCGTTCGACGTGCGCAGCCTCGACCTTGCGGCTGTCGGCCTCTACGGACTGCGCTCCGGAGACGATGGTTTGGCGGAGCTCCTCGAGCTCCTCATTGGTTGCGGTGACTCCCACATGGGCAAGCTACCGGAGGGGGGTGGGTTTTCCCGGAGGGCGTTGCGTCAGCTTCGCCCATCGAGTTCCGCGATCACCGCGCGAGCGATGCCGAGTAGCTCCCGAAAGTACGCTTGCGCGCCGTTCGGAATCCGCTGGAGCACGCGCTTGAGGTCCGCGACGGTGTGCCGAAGGATCTCCTCTCGCTCAGAATCCAAGCCACCTGAGGACGCTCCACCGAAGAACGTTGAGATGCATCCGGCAATGGCAGAGTCAGCAGACACGAGACACACGTCGTCGATCTCGAGGGCTCCTCCCAGGCTGGGAAACGGCAGCGCCGCGAAGCGCACCCAGCGTTCTCTGATGGTTTCGTCTTTCGCCACGCCTTAGCCTACCCTAAAGGCTGTGCGCGGATCACTCCTTGGGAAGTAGCGCTCGGACGCGCGCCGTCGCCTTCCTCAGGGACCTGAGGTGACCCGCGTGACCTTCCTTCCAGCCGAGGATGTTCATGCGTAGCATTCCCATCGCGAGGTCGTAGCCCTGTGTGCCGATGGCGAACACCGCCCAGACCTTGAGCCCCACCACGCGAACGAAGGCATACTCGCCGCCACCACCGTGTCGGTCATGCAGCATCAGCCGTTCCACGGTAACGGGCTCGCCGGCGATCGACGCTTCGTACATGTCGCGCTCG
>CAYNOM010001411.1:0-1711 GCA_964398415.1 uncultured Polyangiales bacterium
TCGTCGTCGTCGTCGAGCAGGCCTTCTGCGGTCGCGAGCTTGCGCAGCTTGTCGGTGGTGCGCTCGAAGCGCTTGCGCTGCGCGGCCGACGCGCGCTTGAGCCCTGCCGCATCGAGCTCCTCGTCCGAAAGGATCTCCGCGATCTCGAGCCACTCGAGGCCGCGATCGACGCGCAGGGTGAGCAGCTCCTGCTCCTCGGCCGTGAGCTGCTTGCGCAGCGCTGCGATGCGCGACTTCATGTCCGTACGCAGGTGCGGAAGCGTGGCCGTTCGCACGCGCTCGGCCGCCTCGCCCGCCTCGCCCAGCTGCGACAGGGGACGCGCGCGTTTACGCTCGGGTGACCTCAGATGCCTGTAGCAGGCGTTGCGCGCCACGGCGTAGGCCCAGGTGCGGAAGGTGCTGTGCCACTGCATGTTGGGCAGCCCCTTCCACACGTCCTCACACGTCTGGGAGAAGACGTCCGCTGCGAGCTGCTCGTTGCGCAGCATGGCGCCGATGAAGCGGAGCAGCTCTGGCCCGTAGCCCTCGATCGCGAGGGTGGCCGCGCGCGCCATCTCGCCTTGCTGCGCGAGCTCGCGGATCTGCTGTTCGAGCTGAGCTCTGTCTACCGTCATGGCCGCCAAGCATAGCGGGTCTCGGGCCGCCCGCGCGCCGGTGATATGCTGTGCGAACGTGGCTGGAAAAGCGAAGCGCGATTTCGAGGACTTGTTGCGTCGGCTCGCAGCGCCGCCGGCCGACGAGGCACGACCCAGCCTGAGCCCGGGCGAGCTGGTCGACGATCGCTATCGGGTCGTGAAGAAGCTCGGGGAAGGCGGCATGGGCGAGGTCTACGAGGTCGAGCACGTGCGCATCGCGCGCCGCCTCGCTCTCAAGTGCATGCGGCGTGAGCTCGCAGGCGACCGCGAGGCCATGCACCGCTTCGAAGCCGAGGCGCGCGCGGCCACGCGCATCGGCAGCGAGCACATCGTCGAGGTGACCGACCTCGGAGATCTGCCCGATGGACGCGCGTACATGTGCATGGAGTTGCTCGAGGGCCGCACCTGGGCCGACGAGCTCGCGCAAGAGGGGCCCCAATCGCTCGGCCAGGCCAGTCGTGTGATCCACCAGCTCTGTGATGCACTCATCGCCGCCCACGCCGAGGGCGTCGTGCATCGAGACTTGAAGCCCGAGAACGTCTTTCTCGTGCGCCGCGACGACGAGCCGCGCTACGTGAAGCTCACCGACTTCGGCGTGGCCAAGATGCTCGTCAACCACGGCATGCGTCTGACCTCGACCGGCATCGCCCTCGGCACCCCCCACTACATGGCGCCGGAGCAGGCCACGGGCGCGCGCGAGGTCGATCATCGCGTCGACGTGTACGCGCTCGGAGTCATGCTCTACCAGGCGCTCACCGGAACGCTGCCCTACGACGCGCCGAACTTCGTGGGGCTCGTGACGCGCATCTGCACCGAGCCTGTACCCGACGTGCGTGTGCTGCGTCCGGAGCTGAGCCGAGAGGTCTCGGCCCTGCTCGCCACCGCCCTCGACAAGAATCCAGACACACGCTTTGCAAGCTGCGCCGCGCTGAAGACCGCGCTCCTCGCCGTCAATCCGCGCTGACGTGCGTCCGCCTTCTGCACCTCAGCGTGCCGACGCGCCGACCAGCGACACCGCGAGCACAGCCGCGAGCGCGATGCCGACCCCCGCCCACAGGCTCGGGCTCTCGACCCAC
>CAYNOM010001412.1:0-1711 GCA_964398415.1 uncultured Polyangiales bacterium
CGGGACACTTGGCACACGGCGACAAGCATCGTGGTGTGCTTCACGAGCAAGCAAATGTTCTGCCTCGCTCGGAACGTGACGGGCAAGCTGCTGTGCTACACACACGGCAAGGAGCCCAGTCGTCATGTCCAAGAATCGAACCCGCCGCAAGTACACCATCGAGCAGAAGGTCGAGATCCTGCGTCGCCACATGGTCGACAAGGTCCCGGTCTCGGACCTGTGCAACGAGCTGGGGCTTCAGCCCAGCGTCTTCTATCAGTGGCAGCGTCAGGTCTACGACAACCTCGCCGCCGCGCTGACGTCGCCTCCGGCCGTGGGGGCGAGCAAGCGAGAGAAGGTACTCGCCGCCGAGGTCGCCCGGCTCGAGGGTCGAGTCGCCAAGAAGGACGCGGTGATCGCCGAGATCGCGCAGGAGTATACCCAGTTAAAAAAAGCACTTGGGGAGCCCTGACGGGTCGCTGGGTTCCCCATGACCTCCGCGACACCATCGTCGACTTCGTGCGCGACTGGTCGGTCAAGACCGAGCTCCCTGCTGAGCGCTTCGTCGCCTGGGTCGGCATCGCCCGCGGCAAGTTCTTCGATTGGCGCAAGCGGTACGGCAAGGCCAACGAGCACAACGCCCTGGTCCCTCGCGACCATTGGCTCACTGACGAGGAGAAGAAGGCCATCGTCGCCTTTCACGACCGATTCCCGCTCGAGGGCTATCGCCGGCTGACCTTCATGATGATCGACAAGGACGTCGCCGCCGCCAGCGCGTCCAGCGTCTACCGCGTCCTCTCGGCCGCTGGGCTGCTTGACCGCTGGAATCCCAAGCCTTCGAAGAAGGGCACCGGCTTCGTCCAGCCTCTTGGCGCACACGAACACTGGCACATCGACGTTGCCTACCTCAACCTCGGCGGCACCTTCTACTACCTGTGCTCGGTTCTCGATGGGGCCAGCCGCGCCATCGTCCACTGGGAGATCCGAGCGGCTATGACCGAGGTTGACGTCGAGTGCATCCTGCAGCGCGCCCGAGAGCAGCACCCGAACGCGCGGCCACGCGTGATCTCCGACAACGGACCGCAGTTCATCGCCAAGGACTTCAAGGAGTTCATCCGCCTCACCGGCATGACCCACGTGCGAACATCGCCTTACTACCCGCAATCCAACGGCAAAATCGAGCGTTGGCACAAGACCATCAAGAGCGACGCGATCCGCCCGGGCCAGCCAGCCTCCCTCGAAGAAGCTCGGGACCTCGTTGCCCGCTGGGTCGAGCACTACAACACCATTCGCCTGCACAGCGCGATAGGCTACATCACCCCCGCAGACTTCCTCGCAGGACGCGCGACCACCATCTGGGCCGAGCGCGACCGAAAGCTCGAGGCCGCCCGACAGGCCCGCGCCGCTCGCCGTGCCGGCGCGTGCAAAGAGGCGGCATGATCCACTCCACCTCATCGTCTACCCAGCGTAACTTTCAACCCGCCCGGTCACGTTCACGCCGAACCAATACATTCCAACCCGAATTCGCTGCCGCCAGGGTCGCCGTCTTCGAGAAGGCATTGCGGTTCCAAGCCGGCTTCTGGTAGTCTTTCGTCGCTGGCGCGCCTGCCGAATCCTGTACTTTGGAGTGCGATAATTATGAACCAAACCGAACGCCCCACCAAACACCCGTGGTGGATTCGTGCTGGCACTTGGGGAAGTCAGAACCGGCGGACACTCTGGATCTTCTTCT
>CAYNOM010001413.1:0-1705 GCA_964398415.1 uncultured Polyangiales bacterium
CACTTCTTCGTCCGCCGGTGATAGCGGTGCACCATCGCCAGACTCTTGTGCCCGGTCTGGTCCATGATCGCCGCGTCGTCGGCGCCGTTCTTCTTGGCCTCGGTCACGAACCCCGCGCGTAGCGAGTGCCCAGAGAACATCTCCTCGGGCAGCCCCACCTTGGCCGCTGCCCGCTTCACCACGACCGCCACGGCGTGCGCCGTGAGCCGGCGAGCATGCACACGCCCATGCCGGTCGAGCGGGCGGAAGATGGGCCCCTCATCGATGGCGGCGAGCTCGAGCCAGTCCTGCAACGAACGCACCGGGCAGGTGGCCGGGTCGCTGCCGTAGGCGATCACCTTGAGCAGCCCGTGGCCGTCCTGGTCGGTCTTGCTGCGTCGCACGAGGGCCTCGAGCCCCTCGTCAACGAACGCGATGTCCGCGACATCGAGGGCGACGAGCTCGGAGCGACGGAAGCCGCCCGCGAACCCCAACGTGATGAGGGCACGGTCACGCATGCCGAGCAGGCCAGGCGGTAGCTCGTCGATCATTGCCCGGATGTCCTTGGCGCTCACGGGCCGCTTCTGGTCCTGCGCCACACCCAGGCGACGCCGGATGCCCTTCCAGGCTTCCTTGACGAGCTTGTGGGCCCGTGGCGACTTGTGACCGGCCGCGATGTGGGCCTGCGAGATGGCCGCTAGGGCCTGGGCGAGCGTCGCGACCTTGCGGCCTTCGTCCGCGCGCGCCGAGAGGTACATGGCGACGGCCTGGGGCGAGGCAGGCAACTCGCAAAGCTGGTGGTCGTCGCACCAGTCGGAGAAGGCGCGCCACTGCTTGGCATACTCGTCTCGCGTGCGCTCCGAGCGTGCGTTGCCGGCGTGGGAGTCGACCGAGCGGCGCGCTAGCGCGAGCGCGGGCACGATGATCACGGGCTCGTCGCCCCGTTCTTCGGCTGCCCAACCGAATGCTTCCTGGGCTTCGCTAATCATTTCGCCGAGGGTAGGGAAAGAGCAGGCGAGGGCGCCAGAAAGCGGCCCAACGGCGGCATGATCCCTGCCGAAAAGCGCTCGGCTTGACGCATATGCCGCATATGACATACAATGAGGATGTCCCCCCCACGGACAAACCTCTCGTCATCTTGAGCGGCGAAATCAAGACACCACCATTGTCCGCCGCCGCCCGTATCGAGGCGGGCTTTCTGCTTCGTCGCCTACAGAAGGGCCACACTCTGACGATGCCTCATTCCCGGCCCATGCCATCCATTGGCCCTCGTTGCCACGAGCTGCGCATCAACGACGTCGAAACGGACAAGACGTGGCGCGTCATGTACCGGGCGGATCCCGACGAGGTTCTCGTCATCGATGTGTTTGCCAAGAAGACCCAAGCTACGCCGAAGAGCGTCATCGAGAACTGCCGCAGGCGTCTTCGCGCATGGGATAGCTGAAGGAGTTGCCAGCCATGGACGCAAAGAAACGCAAGAAACTCGAAAAGATGGGCGGACGCGTCACGAGCACCCAGGATTTCCTGGGACTCACGGACGCCGAAGCAGCCATCGTCGAGATGCGACTTGGGCTCGCTGAAGCCGTTCGCAAACAGCGGCTTGCTTCTGGCATCACGCAAGCGGCTCTCGCCAAAGCAATCGGCTCCAGTCAGTCCCGCGTCGCCAAGATGGAGGGCGGCGACCCGCAGGCCAGCCTCGAGTCGCTCGTACGCGCGCTCGTAGCCG
>CAYNOM010001414.1:0-1258 GCA_964398415.1 uncultured Polyangiales bacterium
TGCTCACCACGGCGGGCATGAACAACCGCCTCCCGCTCAGGGAAGTCGCGCAGCGACAGCTCATGGTGGCGTATCACGCAGCACGCATGCGCCCGGACGTGATTCTGAGCTTGATGGGCAGCTACACGCAGACCTCGTCGCTGTTGCGGATCCCGAACATCATCTTCACCGACAGCGAGTTCCAGTCGTTCAATCATCGCATCGCGCACCCTTTCGCGACGCGCATCTACACGCCACGCTGCTTCTGGAAAGACTTGGGGCCCAAGCAAATACGCTACGACGGCTACCACGAGCTGGCCTTTCTGCACCCACGCTGGTTCACGCATGACGCGTCCGTGGTCGACGATGTCGGACACCCGGCGGGCTCGTATCTGGTGCTGCGGACGTCCGCCTGGAACACCCTGCACGACGTGGGCGAACGGGGCCTCGCCGACGCCCTCGACGCGTTTGTCGAGAAGGCCCTCCAATTCGGCCCGGTTGTGATCGTTCCCGAGGGTGGAAAGCTCCCTGCGCGTTGGGAGCACCTGCGCTTGCGCGTTGCACCTCAGCGGTTTCACGACGTCTTGGCATTTGCCAAGCTCGTCACCACCGAGGGAGCATCCACCGCGAGCGAAGCCGCGTGCCTCGGCGTGCCCGCCGTTTACGTGAATAGCACCCGGCGCGGCTACCTCGACGACCAGGCACGGCGCTACGGGCTCGTGGCGGATTTTCGCGAGCCGAGAGCGGCCCTCGCCCACACGCTCGCGCTGCTCGAGAAGCCACCCGACGCCGAGCAACGCAAGAGCGCCCGCAGCCGCCTCCTCGCCGAGCATATCGACGTCACCCAGTACGTGGTGGACGAGGTCGAGGCCCTCGCGAGGCGTTGAGGTGGCCCTGGCTGCGCTGCGCTCCGGGTTCCGCTATGCTCGGCCGCCCATGCCGCCTGAGCTGTCGGTCGTCGTTCCCGCCTACAACGAAGAAGACTCCATCGAGGAGCTGCACCGCGAGATCGTGACGGCGTGCACCGCCACTGGCCACGCGTACGAGATCGTGTTCGTGAACGACGGCAGCACCGATCGTACCCCCGAGCGACTCGACGCCCTGGCTCGCACCGATGAGCACGTCTCGGTCATCCACCTGCGGCGAAACTTCGGAAAGTCGCCTGCTCTGGCGGCAGCGTTTCAGGTCGTACGCGGCAGCATCATCATCACGATGGACGCCGATCTCCAGGACGATCCCGCCGAGACCGAGGTCTCGCTGGATGTCGCCACCCAGCGCC
>CAYNOM010001414.1:1268-1705 GCA_964398415.1 uncultured Polyangiales bacterium
GGATCGAAGCCGGCGCCGACCTGGTCTCTGGCTACAAGCAGAGGCGTCACGACCCGCTCGAGAAGCGCCTGCCGTCGAAGCTGTTCAACGCGGTGGTGCGCAAGGTCTCCGGAGTCCCCCTGCGCGACTTCAACTGCGGCTTCAAGGCCTTCCGTATCGAATGCGTGCGTGAGCTGAGCGTATATGGGGGCCTGCATCGCTTCCTGCCGGTCTTGGCATCCGAGCGTGGTTTCCGCGTGGAAGAGCTCGTGGTGAACCATCGCCCGCGCAAACATGGGGTGTCCAAGTTCGGCGTGGGTCGCTACCTCGACGGCGTGCTGGACCTACTCACGGTGATGCTGCTCACGCGCTACCGCATGCGCCCTTCTCGCTTCTTCGTACTGCCGGGTGCCCTCGCCGGTCTCGCGGGCATGTCGATCCTCGCCTATCTCAGCGTG
>CAYNOM010001415.1:0-1701 GCA_964398415.1 uncultured Polyangiales bacterium
TCCGCCGCCTCTTCCATGGATCGCCAGCCTATCAGACCGCCGCTGGGGTCAACGCCGGCTGCCGGCCCCCACCTGCGCGCTGGTTCAGTCCCAGTCCGGAGGCCTGCGTCGTCTCCTGTGTGTTTATTGCACATTTTCTTTGAAGTGTTTTGATTTCAGATAGTTGGAGCCCAAGAAAGAAGTTGACACCGTGCCTACGCTGTACGTAGCGTCGGGTGCAGGTGGTAAGAAGTGGCAAGAAGTGCCAGATCGAACCAACTCAGTGGATCGAAGGGGTAGGTTCCGGTGTTTCGAGGTAGGTACGACCACACCGTCGATGGCAAGGGACGCACCTCCCTGCCGTCTCGCTTTCGCGACGTCCTCGCGGCGAGCGGTGAGGTCCGCCTGGTGGTCACGACGGGCCTCGACCCCTGTCTGGTGGCCTACCCGCTGAAGGAGTGGACGGCCTTCGAGGACAGGCTCTCGGCGCTTCCGCAATTCGACCCAATGGTCGCCAACCTCCGGCGGATCTACGTCTCGGGCGCCGTCGACTGTGATGTGGATCGCCTCGGCCGGCTGCTCGTTCCCCAGAGCCTGCGGGAGCACGCAGGGATCGATCGCGAGGTGGTTTGGGCCGGCATGGGCAGGCACATCGAGCTGTGGTCGAAGGCACGCTTCGACGCGCTGCGTAGTGAGGTCTTGTCCGACGCGGAGCAGAGGACCGAGATGGCGCGGCGCTTGTCGGAGCTCGGGCTATGAGCGAGGCGTTCACCCATGTGACCGTGCTCCTCCACGAGACGGTTGACGCGATCGCGCCGCGTGATGGCAGGACCTATCTCGATGCGACTCTCGGCGGAGGCGGGCACGCCGAGGCCGTGCTCGCGGCCAGCGCTCCGGCGGGGAGGTTGATCGGAGTCGACCGCGACCCGCGGGCCCTCGAGGCCGCGCAGCGACGCCTGCATCCGTTCGGTGGGCGTGCCCAGCTGGTGCACGGCGAGATGGCCGAGTTGGCGACGATTCTTCGGTCGCTCCAGGTCGATCGTGTGGATGGCGTGATCGCCGATCTGGGTGTGAGTTCACCCCAGCTCGACGAAGGCGAACGGGGCTTTTCGTTCACTCGGCCGGGGCCACTCGACATGCGCATGGACCAGTCGCGAGGCGAGACGGCTCGCGACCTAATCCTGCGACTCGACGACAACGAGCTCGCCGATGTCTTGTTTCAGCTGGGCGAGGAGCGCCGTTCACGCCGGATCGCTCGATCGGTCAAGCGTGCAGCCGACCTGGGCGAGATGGAGACGACCGACGATCTGCGGCGAGCCGTGGTGCGTGCCGTGGGGCACCCGCCAGGCCGGATCGACCCTGCGACACGCACATTCCAGGCGCTGCGGATCGCCGTCAACGACGAACTCGGCCAGCTCCGCAGCTTGCTCGGCCTCTTGCCGGACATCCTCGCGGACGGCGCTGTCGCAGCCGTGATCTCCTTTCACTCGCTCGAGGATCGCATCGTCAAACACACCTTTCGCTCGGACGCGCGCCTCGAGCCCCTGACCAAGAAGCCGATCATCCCGTCGGAGGCCGAGTGCCACGACAATCCGCGTTCCAGGAGCGCCAAGCTCCGGGCCGCGCGGCGCGTGCCGAGGGCGGTGGCGGCGTGAAGGCCCGGTTTCTCGCGCTGTGGGTGGTTGCCGTGGTGGCGAGTAGCGCCGCCTTCGCGGTGCACCT
>CAYNOM010001416.1:0-1700 GCA_964398415.1 uncultured Polyangiales bacterium
TCACGCCTTCCGAATCGGAGCGAAGACCTGCGCTATCGCGTGGGGCTGCTTGATGGTCGGCGGCGTATTTGCTGCTTTCGGGGCTTTTGTGCGAGGCCCCGATAGATAGGCGGCGCGGGCACTTCGCGAATCGTCACGTGGAGCAGACCGCGCGCGAACGTGTCCGCTGCCACGCGTCCCTCCAGCAGGTGGATGCGGGCGTACTCCACGCCCACTGCGCGCGGTGAGAACGGCGCTCGGTCCGGCAAGATGCGCACTTCGTAGTGGCGCCCCTTGGGGTCGAAGTCATCGTTTCCGCGCAGTACTTGTTGGCGCAGGATCCGACGGAGCTTCCCTCGGGAGGAGATGTTGGCCGGGACGACGATCGTGCCGGTCTCCTGCCAGGCCTGGTGGAGTAGCAACGCCCAATCGTACGGACGATAGGTGACGTTGTTGAACTTGGACAGGGGATCATCCAGCCATACCAGCGCGGCCTGTGCAGGCTTCGGGTGCTCGGCGAGCCGGAGCACGACGGCTCGATCTTTCACGTGGCGTCCCAGAAAAACGAGATTGGCGTTCGCGCTGACCCAGATCTGTGCGGCGATGAGGCTCGTGACGAGTGTGAACGCAGCGATGCTGCTCGCTCGGCCGAAGAGTCGCGCGCCGAGCAGCACGCCCAGCACAGCCACGGAAAGTGCTGGACCCAGGAGCAGGCCGTGCCGAAAGTTCCAGACCACCTCGTCCGGATACTTGCGCACGGCAGCGTAGGGGAGCGTTGCGGCGCACAGAAATGCGCAGGCCAACAGCACCACAAGCGCGACACGAGCCGGCTTTCCCGGTGAGGTGTGACGGGCTCGCCCAGCGAACCAGGCGACAAGTCCACCGATGAGCGACGCGCACACAAGCCAGCCCGCTGCGGAACTGCCCGCTGCAGAGCTCAAACCTTCGGAGAGCGGCCAAAGAACCCCACCGTCGAAGACCTTCCACATGCGCTTGGGAAGTGAGGTGTCGATACGAGGGCGGTTGTAGCGCGCGTACAGGCCAGCCGTCTTCCAGAGCGCATTCTTGGCGACGTACACGAGCACCGGCAACACCAGCAGATCGGCCTGGGCGAGCACGGAGCGCGCCCAGTCACGGAGCGAGCGCGCTCGATGAAGCTCAGCGTGCCTGTAGATCAACGCGAGGCACAACGCGTAGGCGAGCACGAGGAACGACTGCGTCAAGAAGCTGACCGTGAACGCGCACCACGAGATGGCTCGAGCCACGAATGCTTGAGAGCGCGGTCGCTCGAGCGACGCAAAGGCGCTGACTGCGCCAACGCCAAACAGGAACGTGCACAGATAGTAGGGGACGACCACCAGGGTCAGACCAAGCGCTCCCGCGGGGTGACTGGCGACGATGGCACCCGCCCATGTGGCCTGAAGCCAGGACACCCCAAAGAATCGCGCTGGAACGTACGCAGCGATCCACGCGGCAAGAACCCACGACGAGAAGGACGTGAAGCGGTAGGCCCAGATCGCGGCGGGCGACTGAAGCAACGCACGGTGAAACCACCCGATCGGTGGCAGGGCCGAGTCGTCAAACCACCCCTGGAGAAGCTCGAAGTCGCCCAGCGCTCGAGCGAGCCACAACGCGCTTCCATCCCACTGCACACCATCATGAAGGCAGAAGGCGCCGTGGGCGAGAAGAACACTTGGGGCAAGCAGTCCCCTTGGGTCGAT
>CAYNOM010001417.1:0-1699 GCA_964398415.1 uncultured Polyangiales bacterium
CGTGGTATCGTCCCGAGTCATGGCCATGGCCGTGGCCAACCCCCAAGCCACCTTGGAGCCTTGCATGCATTCGCTACCCGTTTCCGCGCCGCGACGTCTGGCCTTCGTGTCGGCCGCCCTGGTGTTTCTCCAGTCTCTCGGGCTGGTGCTGAAGGTTGAAAAGAGCGGCAGCCCCATCGGCAGCGTCCTTTTCTCGCACCTGTCATCGGGCGAGTCCTTGATGCTGGCCCTCGATCGGGGCGGCGCCTGGCTTGTGTTGGCCCTGTCCATGTTGGCTCTCAGCCCACGGTTTCGCAGCGCCTACGTGGCGATCAGCGGTTGGTTCTTGCTCTACGCGCTTGGCGAGGTCCTCGACGGCGGCACGCACTTCAGCGGGTGGGCGCCGTTGGCCCATGCGACCCGCTGGATTCTCCCCCTGGCTGCGCACGGACTATTCGCCTACGCGGACCAGAGCCAGGGCGAGGGACGGGCGGAGGAGCACACGACCATCCTGCGGTGGTGGCTGCGCGCTGGTGTGGCGCTGACGTTCGCGGTGCATGGCTACGAGGCCATCGCTTCGCATCCGCGCTTCGTCGATTACTTGCTTTCGGCAGACCGCAAGCTCTTCTTCGCGGGGGTCGACCAGGCTGCTACCGAAAGCCTCTTGGTGGCGATCGGCCTCGTCGATGTGCTCATGGCTGTCGTGTTGTTGATTCGACCGAGCTTCGGGCCGGTGCTCGCATACATGGTGGCGTGGGGAGTGATCACGGCGGGAGCCCGCTCTTGCTCTGGCTGGGCCGAACCCACCTGCCCGCTGAGCTACCCCTGCGTCGCGTGATTCGTCTGCCTCGCGCATCGCTCCGCCGACTCGCCACGGCCATAGGCGTGCTGACCACCATCCTCGCGCTGGCGGTCACGCGCGGCGGCGTGGCGGCCGACAGCACCCCCTCGCAGTTCCGCCTCATTTGGGGAGAAGACCCGGCGCACGAAGCGACCGTGTCGTGGTCCACCACCGACTCCGCGGGCTCGCACACGCTCTACTTCGACAAGACCTCGCACGGAAGCGACACCGCTGCCTATGCGGGTCAAGTGTCAGCACGCAACGGCGAGTACACCCGCGGCATTCTCGGAGTGCTCGATGCGCGCGGTTACTACCATCACGGCAGGCTTCAGGGACTCGAGCCAGCCACGCGATATTACTTGGTCGTCGAGAGCAATGGTGTCGTGTCACGAGAGTTTCACTTCGACACGGCGCCCGCCGACGACCGTACGTTTCGCTTGCTGTACGGCGGTGACTCGCGATCGGATCGCGAGCAGAGGCGCCGGATCAACGAGCGCATTCGCAGCCTGGTCGAGGCCGACCCGCGCATTCTCGGCTTCGCACATGGCGGCGACTACATCATGTCGGGCCTCAGCTGGGGGCAATGGAGCGACTGGCTCGACGATCACCAGCGAACCATCACCTCCGACGGCAAGCTGCTGCCGTTGATTCCGGCGCGCCCCTCTACGACGAGGTGTTCGACTCGCCGGGCGAGAACGAGGACAACTACTACGCGACGTACCTCGGCAGTCAGACCGTTCTGGTGACCCTCAACAGCGAAGCAAGCCAGGGCGGAGACCAACGAGCCTTTCTGGACGAGGTGCTGAGTAGCGCCACCGCGAGCCACCGTTGGGTGGTCGCCAACTACCATCGTCCCGCTTACCCGGGCGTGAAAGAGCC
>CAYNOM010001418.1:0-1698 GCA_964398415.1 uncultured Polyangiales bacterium
CTGCGGGCGACTTTGCCGAGGCAGCGAGCCTATCCGCACGGGGAGCTTTCATCGTGCAGCCTCCTCGGCGAGACGCCGCGCTTCTGCCTGAAACACCTCGCCGCGATGGGCGTAGGAGCGAAACATGTCGAAGCTCGCGCAGGCAGGTGCGAGCAGCACCGCATCGCCCGCGGACGCGAGCTCGTGGGCCATGCGCACCGCCTGCGACATGTCGCCGGCGCGCTGCACGGGAAACGTCACACCGGCAAAGGCATGCTCGATCAACTCCGCCGCTTCGCCCAGGGTGACGAGGGCGCGGGCGTGCTGTGCCATGGCCTCGCGCAGGGGCGCGTAGCTGCCGCCCTTGTCTTTGCCGCCCGCGATCAACACGACGCGAACGCCGCGACGCCCGAGGCCCTGCAGCGCCGCCACCGCCGCCCCCACGTTGGTCGCCTTCGAGTCATCGAAGAAGTCCACGCCGCCCACCTTCGTCACATGCTGCATGCGATGGGGCAGCCCGCGAAATTCCCTGAGCACACGCGCGATGGCCGCGGAATCGACGCCCGCGAGCCGCGCCGCGAGCGCGGACGCCGCCGCGTTGTCGAGGTTGTGAGCGCCGGTGAGCCCGAGCTCGACGAGCGGCACGGAAAGCCCGCTCTCGACATCGACGAGCGCCTCACCCTCGGTGCGCACCGTGCCGTCCGCCCCCCCGAAGAGCGTGAGCGTGCCCGCAGATGCGCGCGCCATGGACGTGCACAGCTCGTCGCCTGCTCTGGCCACGGCAAAGTCGTCCTTGCCCTGCCCCGCGAAGATGCGCCCCTTGGCCGCGGCGTAGTCCGCAAAGCTCGGATAGCGATCCAAGTGATCGTCTGTGACGTTGAGCAGCACCGCGACGTGGGCGCGAAAACGCTCGACGCGCTCGAGCTGAAAGCTCGACAGCTCGACCACCACGAAGCCAGCGTCGGTTGCGGCAGGCGTGCCCACCACGTCGACGAGCGGCGTACCGAGGTTGCCGCCCACGAAGGTGGGGCGCCCGCTGGCTTTGCACATCTCGCCCACGAGCGTCGTCACCGTGCTCTTGCCGTTCGTGCCGGTGATGCCGATCACCTGAGCCGACACGAACCAGGACGCGAGCTCGATCTCGGAGGCGATGCGCACGCCGCGCGCTTCGGCCGCATCGAGCGCCGCGAGCTTTGGCACGCCCGGCGAGACCACGATCAGATCGTTTTGCGCGAGTCGATCGGCGTCGTGCCCGCCGAGATCGAGCGCGACGCCGAGGGCCCGCGCCTCGCTCGCCCGCTCGCCCAATGCCTCCTCGGTGCGTGCGTCGTTGAGCGTCACGTGCGCACCCTCGCGACGCAACAGGCGAGCCGCCGCAAGGCCACTTTGACCCAGGCCCACCACCGTCACACGTGCACCGCGGAGCTGCATGATCACCTCAACTTCAATGACGACAAGCTCGCGAGCGCGAGCATGATGGCGATGATCCAAAAGCGCACGATCACGCGCGGCTCAGGCCAGCCCTTCTTCTCGAAGTGATGATGAATGGGTGCCATCAGAAAGACGCGCTTGCCCGTCATCTTGAAGTAGCCAACCTGCGTGATGTCGCTGACCGCCTCGTCCCCGAAGATGCCGCCGCGCTGTATCGAAAGCAGCTCTTTCTTGGTGAGCACGGCGAGCATGCCGAGCCCACCGCCCAGCGCGAGCGAGCCCACGTCG
>CAYNOM010001419.1:0-1697 GCA_964398415.1 uncultured Polyangiales bacterium
CCGAGGTGGCCGAGCGCGTGCTCGGGCTCGACGCAGGGGCCGATGACTACCTGCCGAAGCCCTTCGACCTCGAGGAGCTGCTCGCGCGAGTGCGGGCGCTGCACCGGCGCAGTCAGGGCGCCACCGCGCTACTCACTGCGGGGCCGCTCCTGGTGGACCGACACGAACGTCGCGCGCTGTTGCACGGGCGAGCGTTGGTGCTCACGCCGCGCGAGTTCGCGCTCCTCGCGTACCTTGCGCGCGAGGTCGGGCGCGTGGTGCCGCGCACCGAGCTGCTCTCCAAGCTGTGGGGCATGAACTTCGATCCGGGCTCCAACGTCATCGAGGTCCACATCAAGAATCTGCGTGACAAGCTCGGGGATGGTCCGCCTCGGATCGAGACCGTGCGCGGCGTGGGCTATCGCATGAGCGTGGGCGATGAAGCTGCAGATTAGGCTGATGCTGAGCCTGATGGTCGTGACGGCCGTGGTGCTCGGACTCTCCCTCTCGCTCTTGTACCTGCTGGTGCAGCGCGATGAGGTCAACGCCTTCGAGCGTGCGCTCTTGGCCCAAGCCGTCACTCTCGCGAGGCAGATCGAGCGCGGGACGTCGACTGGGGCGTGGCTCGAAGGAAGGGTCATGGTGCCGGAGCTACTCACGCCCACGGAGCGCTATGTGGTGCTGTACACGGCCCGCGGCGAGCCCGCGCGGGCATCACGCGCCTTCGGTGGCAAGCAGCCCAGACGCACCGCTCTGGGAGTAGAGGTCGAGCGCGACGCGGATTGGGAGAGCGTGCCCCTGGTCTTCGAGGTGGGCAGCGTGGCCGCGCGTGGGGTGCTGGTGCCCGTGGGAGAGGACGGTGCGAGCCTGCTCTTCGCGGCGTCGGAGGGAAGCATTACCGAAGACACGACCTTTCTCTCGCGAGCCCTGGTCGCGCTGTTCGTTGCGGCGCTTTCCGTCACCGCCCTGCTCGCGCTGTGGCTCGGCCGCGTGCTCGCGCGCGACGTGGCGGCCATCGTGCGCGTCACGCGCGCGGTGGCCCAAGGCAATCTCGACGCGCGGGCGGGAGGCGCGTGCTTTGGCAGCGAGGAGACGCGCACGCTCGCGGCGGATCTCGACGAGATGATCCGCCGTCTGTCGGAGCTCGTGCGTGCTCAGCAGCGCTTCGTGTCGGATGCCGCACACGAGCTGCGCTCGCCCCTGGCCACTCTGCGGGGCGAGCTTCAGCTCGCGCTGCTGCGACCGCGCGGCGCGGACGAATACCGCCGCGCTCTCGAGACTGTCCTCGAAGACGTGCAAACGCTGTCGCAGCTCGCGGAAGATCTGCTGACTCTGGCGCGCGTGCAAACCACGTCGTCGGTGGCCCAGCGCGGGCCCGTCGCCCAGGTGTCCGCCCTGATCGCAGATGCAGTGCGTCAGACCCAAGGCATCGCACAGCAGCATCGGGTCTCGATCGAGGTCGACCCGGTCGCCGCGGAGCTCTGGGTGCGCGGTGTGAGGCGCGACCTGGCGCGAGCCTTGCGCAACTTGCTGGACAATGCGGTGCTTCACGGTCCCGACAGCGCGACCGTTCGGCTCGAGACGCGCGTGGTCGAGGGGCAGGTGGAGATCGCGGTGGTCGATCGCGGCACTGCGGTCCTCGGCGGCGATGCCGAGCAGCTCTTCGAGCCGTTCTTTCGCGGAGAGCGCAGTCGGGCGGGCGAGGAAGGGGGCGCGGG
>CAYNOM010001420.1:0-1691 GCA_964398415.1 uncultured Polyangiales bacterium
CCGACCGAGCCCATCACAAAGCTGACACGCGACGAGGAGCTGGCTGCCTGTGTCCAACCACCTCCCAAGACGCGGCGCGACCCTGATGCCGCTGCGAAGATCTTGGCGCTCGAGCAGATGGCGCGCCAGCGCCTCGACTGTGAGACGTGGACCGCGCACCTGAACACCGGTCCGTGGGACGTGTGGATCCACCACACCGAAGACCCCGAGAACCCGGCTGAGACGGGTGGAAACGGGAGCCTGGCTGCGCGAATGTACTCTCAGTCGACAGCGATCGACGGACTGATGGATCTCTACGCCGCGACGGGCCGTACGGAGTACGTCCGTTGGGCGCTGCGGGCCAGCATGATGTACCTCGATCAGGGCACCGATCTGTTCGGCAAGACACTGCCCAGTGGGATCTACGAAGAGGAAGGGGACGGCTACCTGGAGTGGCCCACCGCGCACGGCGGCGTCATTCGTCCCAACCACGATCACTACGAGTGGCGCGCCGCGATGGGAATGGCCCAGACGGCCGCCACCGTCTTGAACGACCCGCGCTTCGGACAGTCCGACAGAGCCACGGCCAAGTACATCACGGGGATGCTCGAGAGACACGTATGGGAGAAGTACACGCGCGACGACATCTCCTACAGCATCACGACAGGCAACTCGGTTCTCGGCCACATCGGCGTCACGCACTTCGTCGCCCGGGCAGGCCTTGTCGCGCTCTACCTCGCGCAGGCCACCGGGAAGCAGGTGTATCGCGACGCCGCTGTCGCGCGTGCCGAAGAGCTGCGCGCGGCGATGCGGGTCGAGTACACGGGCGAGGACGGCGCCTGTGTCTATAGCTGGAGCGTGTACGTCGACGGGATCTATCCAGCGACACGCCCAGAACCTCCAGCTTGTAACTGGCACCCGGAGGGCGAACACGGTGCCGTCGACACGAGTCACGCGACAGACACGGTGCAGTTCATCATTGCAGCGTACGAGAGCGGTATCGTATTCACGCACGACGACATCCTCGCGCTCGCACGCACGGTGAAGGATGTCCTGTACGACCCTCTCGACCTCTTCGATCTGGAGGAGCAGAGCAACTATACCTGGCTCAGAGCGTTCGCTTGGTTCGTCGATGGCTTCGCGCAAGAGAACGAGGCGAGCTGCTCTTACGGACTCAACCAAGCCGGTTGGGCCAAGCTCGCCCGCTACGACGACGACTTGCTGAAGATCTACTACGATTTCGTCACACGCGAGCCCAACCTCTCTGAATCCGACGAGAGGGTCGGCGTACACCAGATCCTGTACCCAGGGGCCTTGCATGCCGACGGGACCATTCGTTTCGTCACCCACGCGGTGATCGACGTGGGCATCCTGGGGAACCTCGCGCGGGCCATCTACGAGCGCGACGGCCGGCCGGCCGGACCACCCATCTCAGCGCCCGGTGTCAGCGAGCGGCCGCTCGCTGTGCACGCCGTACGGACTCCCTTTGATATCCCGCCGGCCTGGGAACGCTTCGATGCGTGCCCGATGCCGATACGCCCCACGATCCCATGCTCCGACCCCCTCTGTAAGGAGGACGTCGACGTCTTCGAGTCGAAGGGTCGTTGACCGCTGCCGTGGGCCGGCCGTCCCGGCCGGCCGCAGGCTCGATGGGCGGCCGGGACGGCTGTCGATTGATCACTTCTCCAGGAAGACCCGCTGAAGGCGGGTTC
>CAYNOM010001421.1:0-1691 GCA_964398415.1 uncultured Polyangiales bacterium
CGCGGGCGGGCCATCGCCGTCGTCGCCCTCGCGCGCAAGCTCGCGGGCGTCCTCTTCGTGATGTGGCGGGACGAAGGGTCTGGATCGCGCTCGGAGCGCCTGAAACAGGTGCCGCTGCGGCATAGCGCTTGAGAAAAGGGGACCCCGATCGGATGCTGGAGTTGCAACACAACGACTCCCAACCGAGGTTCCCATGAAGCTGATCGTGCCTGACCAAGATGCCGCCGCCAAGCAGCATGTCGCTCGAACCCTCCGGGCCGTCTTCCGCGCGGAGATGAACGCACGCGTGGGCGACGGGGACTTTGCGAGCCGCGAGCGGTTGGCGCTCGAGGTGGCGAACGAGATGGTCCGCGAGCACCTGGTCGACTCGCTCAACGAGCTCGTGAAGGCGCACGGCGAGGAGGACGTGCTCGTCGCTGGTGTGCGCCATCGCCTTCATGCCTGGGGCGAGGTGACCTACCACAGCCTCGTCGGTTCGTTCTCCATCCGGCGGCCGACGTTCCGCAAGGTCGGTGAGCGCAACGGCGCCATCGTGGTGCCACTCGACCTGGCAGCGGGGCTGATGAGGGGCGCGACCCCAGCCCTCGCGGACCGAGTTGCGATGGGCAAAGCCGACGGTCCCTCTCGGGACCTGCACCGCCAGCTGCTCGCGTCGCATCGGCTGCCTCCGAGCCGGACGACGCTCGAGGTGATGGGCAACGAGATTGGGAGGGGACTCCACCGCAGGCAGGCAGTCGTCGAGGCTGTCGCGCGGCGCAGTGAGTCGTTGCCGGAGGGCACGCGGACGCTGTGCCTCGGTCTCGACCGAACCTCGTCGCCCATGGAAGAAGACCTCCCGGAAGGAACGCCGCGTCGCCCACGAAAGAAGCCACGTGTGCGCAAGGCGCCACCGCCGGTGGAAGTGAACTACCGCATGGCCTTCGTGGGGACCATCGCGTTTGCCGACGCGGACGGCGAGATGCTGAGCTCGCACAAGTACGCTGCGACGCGGGAGGATGGTCCGAGCAAGATCCTCCACGCCATGATGCTGGACGTACGACATGCTCTCCGGCAAGACGCCTCCCTGCGCATCGTCGTTGTGCAGGACGCCGCCAAGGAGATGTGGACCCTCCTGACGGGCGCACTCGCCACGGAGCCCTCCGTGAGCACGTGGGAGGAACTCATCGACCACTACCACGCGATGGGGCACCTCTGGGCCGCCGCCGAAGCCATGGAGGGCGACACCAACACGACGATGAGTGGCTGGCGCGAAGAGCTCCGCCACGATGACGACGCTATCAACGCCATCGCCAAGGTGCTCGACCGCGAGATCGCCAGCGGCTACCGGCCCGTGTACCGCATCGCGATGGAGGACGAGCTGACCTTCATCACGAACAACGGGGCACGCATGCGCTACGCATCGCTCCGCGATGCTGGCTTCCCCATCGGCTCGGGCGTCACCGAGGGCGCCTGCAAGTCCTTCTTCTCCATCCGATGCAAGCGGTCTGGTCAACGCTGGCGCAACGACGGCCTTGCCGCCACGCTGGCTTGCCGCACTCAGCTCACGAACGACCGCCTGCACAGCGCCATGCTCACGCTACGCCGACAAGACTACTCTGCCCCAATTCAAGCAGTCTCCAGGATGGCGGCGTGATCCGAGCCCCATCCAGACCCTGTGGGAGACTACGCATGGCGGGATGGCGACGATGTCG
>CAYNOM010001422.1:0-1686 GCA_964398415.1 uncultured Polyangiales bacterium
ACGTCGAGACGATCCACACCTACCTCGCGGGCATGGGCGAGGGCGACGCCATCGTGCGCGTCGGCCTCGACGCGGACGGCCGTACCGATGCCGATGCCGTGAAGCAGCTCGTCGACGACGACACGGCCTGCGTGCTCGTCGGCTATCCAAACTTCTTCGGCGTAGTCGAAGACCTCGCGGCATTGCGCGCCGCCACGGGCGAAGACGCGCTGCTGGTCACGGCCACGAGCGAGCCCTACGCCCTCTCACTCGTGAAGAGCCCTGGCGCGCAAGGCGCCGACATCGCCGTCGGCGAGGGTCAAGCCCTGGCAGTCCCGCCCCAGCTCGGGGGTCCCGGTGTGGGCCTCTTCGCCTGCCGCTTGGCCCACGTGCAAAAGATGCCGGGGCGGCTCGTGGGCGAAACCGTCGATCAAAACGGCCTTCGCGGCTACGTGCTCACGCTCAGCACCCGCGAGCAGCACATCCGGCGCGAGCGCGCGACGTCCAACATCTGCACCAACCACGGCCTCATCGCCCTTTCCTTTGCCATCCGTGTCTGCATGTTGGGGCGCAGCGGCTTTCGCAGCGCGGGCGAGCTGTGCCTGCGACGCAGCGAGTACCTGAAGGCCGAGATCGCCAAGATCCCCGGTTTGTCGCTGCCGCTCGCGGCGCCCACGTTCAACGAGTTCCTGGTCGAGGTGAAGGCGAAGAGCGCGGCCGACCTGCTCTCCGACCTCGCCGCCCGCAACATCCTGGGCGGCGTCGACCTCGGGCGCTTCGATGCAGCCCGCAAGCACCAGCTGCTGATCGCGGTCACCGAGCGTCACACCCGCGAAGACCTCGACCGACTGGTCGCAGCCTTGCGCGAAGTGTCGGCAGCGCGCTGAGGCTTTCGGCCCCTTCGCGAGCTCCGCCCAGCGCTTTCTGGGCCGGAAGGCCACCCTCGCTTTGGCGATTCGGGGGGTGGCCTGCTACCCTAATTTCGTATGTTCTTCAACAAGAACGACGGTTCGGGGGGCGCTTCGGAAAAGCGCGTCCTCCCCCTTCTTCCGCTGCGCGACATCATCGTGTTTCCGCACATGGTGGTGCCCTTGTTCGTCGGTCGCGAGAAGTCGATCAACGCGCTCGAAGAGGCCATGGGCCACGACAAGGAGATCCTCCTTGCGGCCCAGCGCAAGGCCAAGACCAACGAGCCCACGCCCCAAGACATCTTCGAGATGGGGACGATCGGCACCATCATCCAGCTTCTGCGGCTGCCCGACGGCACCGTGAAGGTACTCGTCGAGGGCAAGCAGCGCGCGCGGGTCTCGCGCTTCATCCCGAACGAAGAGTTCTTCCTGTGTGAGGTTCAGGAAGTCGAGGACGAGGCCCTACCCTCGGTCGAAACCGAGGCGCTGATGCGCTCGGTGCAGGCGACCTTCGAGACCTACGTCAAGCTCAACAAGCGCATCCCGCCCGAGATGCTGATGACGGTGCAAACCATCGACGACGCTTCGCGCCTCGCCGACACCATCGTCGTGCACCTGTCGTCGATCAAGCTCAACGACCGCCAGGAAATCCTGGAGACGACGGATGCGATCAAGCGCCTCGAGCGGCTCTACGAGCTGATGAACGCCGAGATCGAGATCTTGCAGGTCGAAAAGAAGATCCGCTCCCGCGTCAAGAAGCAGATGGAGAAGACGCAGAAGGAGTACTACCTCAACGAGC
>CAYNOM010001423.1:0-1685 GCA_964398415.1 uncultured Polyangiales bacterium
TCGTCATCATCGTCATTCTCCTCCGCAACACCCAGCGTGGCCCGGTTGGTGATCTGGTTCCAGCCCTCGCCCATGACACCGTCTGCGCTGGGACCGCGCCGCGAGCGGCGGCTCCACGTCGCCACCTTCGGTCGTTGGGACACGAACCAAGTTGGCGTCGTCGACGCACCGTATTGGACGCAAAAATTCGCAAGCCCGCGCTGAGCTGCGCGACGGCGGCGTGGATCATGCCGTGAAGCGCAGCTTCACTTCGCCCTCTGAGCCACGGACCACACTCACACGCTTGCGCGCCGACGAGGTCGAGCGGTCGCCCTCGTCATCGCCCGCGGCCATCTCGTACTCGCCCGAGGGGATATCGCGGAAGAGTGCCTCACCGTGCGCCCCCGTCGTGCGCACGCGCTCGAGCTTGCCTTGGGGCTCGAGGAGTCTCACCTCTATCTCGGAGCGTGGAGCCCCATCGGCTCCCTCGACCAGTACGATCAGCGACCCGACATCGGGCCCAGCCTTGGCGAGCGCTTCCCAGTAAGGCTGCCAGTACGGATCGGCGGACGGTATCGGTAGGTGCAGGGTGGCCTGCATTTGCTTGGCTGTGAGCTCGGAGTAGCGTGCCTTCGTCGCGGCGGGCAAGTACTTCAGATCCCAGCTGCGCTTGTCGAATCCCAAGACGCCTAGGGCGTGCTGTTCATCCGTGTCGAGCGAGTCCCAGGCGAGGGTTTGAAATTCCTCACGTGGCCTGAGCTGCCAAAGTCCTGGCGCCTTGGTGAGCACGCGCAGAATATCGCTGTCGCGTGCGCTTTGAAAGTGCGCACCGAGCGACATCTTCAGGTCGGGTAGACGCTTCGTCCATTCGGGAGGGTCCTTGCCCTCTTCGGTAAAGCGACCGACGAACCAGTCCTTGAGTCCGACCTCGAGCCCCACGCCAAAGGTTCGCGCATGTTCGTCGGCCCCGCCCGACAATGCACCCGCCGACATGCTCGTGGTTCCGTCTTCTCGTCCAAACGACAACAGCGGAAGGTCGACCGCGACCTTACCGTTTTGGTCAAACTCGAAGCCGTAGCCACCGATCTTGAGCTTGAGCCCTGTCACGAGCTTCTCGTGATCGAAGCCGGCCGACACCGCAAGACCGGGCAGCGAGATGCCAACCTTGCCGGACTTTCCCTCGGGATCGATGCTGATCTCTTTCGAATAGATCGGCTTCTCATCCGGCCCCTCGATGGCCGCCTTGACGCCGTACTTCTTGTCGAGCTTGCCCTCGCCGTCGAGCTCGTAGCTGGCCACGCCGAGGTTGACCTTGACCGCCTTCTCCGACTTCGTAAGTTGAACCTCGCCCTTGTCGTCGGCCTCGAAGTTGTACTTGATCGTGCCGCTGACCCCGTATTCGCCCATGGGCGTCGACAACTCGAGTCCAGGCTTGAGCTCAAAGTCGCAGGTGATCCAAGCGCTGCCCGCGGAGCGTTGCTTCCAGATCTCATCGAGCTTGTCGGATATGGCTCGCCACGCCGGCATGGCGCTCGTGCGCCCGGCCTCCACGATTTCGTCGAACTCTTGCTTGTTGATGCCGGCAGGTCGCGGGAACTCGTACGGCGACTCGGGCGGTCCAAGCTTGCGGAGCTGAATCTCTGGATGGGGAAGGCCGGCCGCGGTTGCCAGCTGCGGGTCCGGGGCGATCGCCTCTACGCTCTCGA
>CAYNOM010001424.1:0-1683 GCA_964398415.1 uncultured Polyangiales bacterium
TCGGCCGTCTACCGCACCGGCCAGCGCTTTGGCCAGGCGCATGTGGTGGACGTGCTGCGCGGTGCGGACACCGAAAAGATCCGCCGCTTTGGCCACGACCGGCTGACGACCTATGGCGTCGGCGCCGAGCTCGACCTGGGCACCTGGCGCTCGGTGCTGCGCCAACTCGTGGCCGCGGACCTACTGGTGGTGGACGTGGACGGCCACGGCAGCCTGCGCCTGGGCGCCGAGGCCGGTGCCGTGCTGCGCGGCCAGAAGGAGGTGACACTGCGGCGTGACCCGACGCCGACCCGCGCCGCCACGCGGAGATCGCGCAGGGCCGCCGGTGGGGCCAGCGGGGCATCCGCCGGCGCGTCGGACGCGGTGACCTTGGAGTTGCACGATGCCGAGGACAGGGCGCTATTCGAAGCCCTACGCGCCCGCCGGACCGAACTGGCCCGCGCCCAGGGCGTGCCGCCCTATGTGATCTTTCCGGACAAGACCCTCATCGAGCTGGCCCTGCGCCGGCCCCGCACGGCCGCGGCCATGCTCGAGGTCTCGGGCGTGGGCGAGGTCAAGCTGGAGCGCTACGGGGAGGACTTTCTGGCGGTGATCGCGGGGGGTGAGTAGGCCGGGGGCATGGAAACTCAGCCAGCGCGTTAGCGGACCGGGCGCAGCCGGATGGGACTTGATAAACAGGCTTTCAGCGGTAGGGATTGCGGGCCGTCGCCGACGGCCATATACTCCCCGCATGATGAGCGAATCCTCCGTAGCCTATGCAAGCTATGCTGCGCACGCCCGACGATCCTTGGCTGCCCGCGAGCGGGAATCAGCGGCACGTTTGGCTCGTGCCTGGCGGCACGCCGAGGTAGTGGCGGCGCACTTGCGCAGCAAATACGCGCCGACCCGCATCCTGGCTTTCGGTTCCCTTGCACATCCAGAACTCTTCGATGATCACTCGGACCTTGACCTGGCCGTCGAAGGCATCGCCTGGCCCGATTATCTAAGGGCGTGGAACGAGGTCGATGCCTTGAGTCGAGAATTCCGGGTCGACCTGGTCGACATTGCAACCGTGTCGGACTTGATGCGTCGACGCATCGAAGAAGAAGGACGCCCTGTTTGATCGAGGCCTATCGGCGCCTGGCGCAGCGAATTCGCGACGAGAGTGTGTCCCTCCAGCAGGCTCTGTCTCGAGCGGAGCGTGCATGGCGGAAGGCAGCGCTTGAGACGGAAGATCAGGACGAGTACATCGACTCGGTAGCGCTGAACTTGGCCAGCTTCTACACGGGCGTCGAGACGCTGTTCGAGTTGGTCGCCCGTCACGTGGATGGCAAGGCTCCGGGTGGGCCTGACTGGCATCGAGACTTGTTGCGAAGGATGACGCAGGATCTCGAGGGCGTTCGCATGCCCGTCATCAGGCCCAAGACGGCTGAACGACTCGACGAGTTGCGGCGTTTCCGGCACATCGTGCGGCATATCTATGCCGATCACCTGGCACTGAACAACCTGCGTCCGCTCATCGAACGAGCCGGCAGTCTGTGGGCTCGGTTATCGACGGAGTTAGAAGGGTTTGCGTCCTTCCTCGACCGTGTCAGTAAGGCTGACGACACCCTGCAGCGGTAGGCATAGGGGGGCATCCAACCAGAGTGGCCACTCCAATCTGGCGGTGATTGCGGGGGCTCGCAGTTAGCCGAGCTGCGTCAA
>CAYNOM010001425.1:0-1682 GCA_964398415.1 uncultured Polyangiales bacterium
GTCGGCCTCACTTCTCTTGGCCCGCCTGAGAATGCGCACTACGCGCTCGAGCTGGCCGGCGACGACTGCGTGTGGATGACCGGTGTTGGGACCGAGAATGCGCGGCTCGAAGGCGAAACGCAGGCGCGAAACACCGTGCCGTGGCGTGACTTGCTGCTGACGTTCGCGGCCCGGCATGACGACGCAGGGCGCGTGCACACGTTGTGGTGGGGTGACTATGAGGGCCCAGCGCTGAAGATCGATGGCCCGTCAGGCGCGGTGTCATTCCATCGCTCGGGCGTCGCATATACGAGCGAGCCAGGACTCATCAGCCCAGGGGTGCCCTTCGTACTGTCGCTTCGTTCTTCGCCGTGGAGCGAGGGGCCGTCGGGTGCCCAAGGCACGACGGAAGTGTTCGTCAACGGCAGACTGGTGCTCGCAGTCGACGGGGCCATTCGCATGACGGCGAGTCGCATTTCTTCCTGCGGCAACGATGGAATTCGCGGCGCTGTCGCTGAATACCAACTGCACCTGCAACCCGCGAGCGATGCGCGCGTACGAGGGCTCCACACAGACCTCGCCACCAAGTACGGCATCTTTGCGCCAGCCGATGGTGGAAATGAAGACGGCGGCGGAGACGCAAACGCAGGCGAGGGTGAGAATGAGGGTGACCTCGATCAAGCCCCGACCACCACGTTGCCTCTGTATCGCCAGAGTGTTGAAGCTCGCACGGGCAGCTACTGGCTCAGCTGGTATCAGCTTACAGGCGAACCTCGCTTGGAGGTCGCGCTGAGCGGAAACCTGTCGCTCACCGAGACCGGTACCTACACGACTGCCGATGTTCTGACTGAGGTGGGGGCGAGATATCTGAGCCCCGGTTGGGTGCGCCACTTCGGGAGGGTCAACGTACCCACCGCCGGTCCCCTCAGCGTGGGCTGGATCGTTCCCGAGGCACCCGACGGAATTGCGTTTGCGGCGCCGCAGCTCGAGCACATGTCGCAGGTTGCCACCGTACCGCCGCAACAGTTCTTCTCCACCGATGAGGATCGAAGCGCACCGCGCGCGCTCTGCGAAGACGCAAACGGCGAGGTCTTCCGCAATCACCAGGGCTGGCGTCGTGGTGTCGAGTACGCCTGCGACGACGAGCTGATCGATACCTGTAGCGAGCGTGCTGCCAAGGGGCTGCTTGCGCCCCTTCGCTTCCGCGAGATTGCCTTCAGCATTGCCCAGGAGGCCATCGACCAGGGCCATTTGCTCACGCGCAGTGGCTTCTCACGCGGTAACTACAACTACCGCCATAAGACGGTCGCGCTCAACGTGGTCGGTACCAATGTGAAGAAGTGCGAGAACAGTCAGTTCCCGTCGAGCTGTCAGACGAGCAACTTCTTGCAGTACTCGATTCGTCATTATGGCGACTACAAGGTGCGCAATCACGAGGGGACGCTGCACGACGCTCCGCTCTTCACGGGGCGCATCAACCAAGGCAAGGCTCTGCTTGCAGAGCGCTACCTGACGAACCCGATCTCGAGCGGTGACCGCGCCCTGGCGTCGAGCTTCTCGAATGAGCAGTTCTGGGGCCGTCCTCTCGACGGTAACTACGTGTTGCGCATCTACGACGCCGATGGTCTCGATTGGAACGCGGTCGAGGACGTGCAGCTCATCCTCAATTACCGCTTCTGGACGCGACTTGATTAGGCATTCCG
>CAYNOM010001426.1:0-1681 GCA_964398415.1 uncultured Polyangiales bacterium
AGTAGGAGCGATTGAAGATGCCGATTCGTCCGCGCTCCGGCAGGCGACGAGTGGTCCGCCAAAGAAAATCGTGTTCGAGCTCCTCGGCGCTCGGCTGCTTGAAGCTAAACACCTGGCAGCCCTGTGGATTGACGCCTGACATGACATGCCGAATCGCGCCGTCTTTGCCTGCAGCGTCCATGCCCTGGAAAATGATCAGCACGGCGTAGCCGTTCGATGCGTAGTGAAGCCGCTGCAGGGACGTCAGCTCGTCCACATGTTCGTCGAGAAGCTTGTGGTATTCCTTCTTCGACTTGTAAGCGCGCTTCACGTGCGTCGGCCACTTCTCGAGATCGACGCTCGCGCCCTCGGGAACACAGAAATCACGGGGATCGATTGTCAGTGTCATGTCGTGCCGCCCCTGCGTGTGTGCGTGGTCTTGAGCGCGCTTCCTTTCGAGAGTGCCTCGACGCCCGAGATCACGTCGAACAACTCCTCGTCGATGCTGCTCTGTCGCAATCGGTGGAAACTCCCGTTGAGCTCGTCGAGCAAGTCGTCGATGTTCTTGTCGGCGCGCTGCATCGCCGACAGGCGGCTTGCGTTCTCGCTTGCGAGAGATTCGGCGCACGCCCGGAAGAGCGAGATGAAGAGGTATTCGCGGATGAGCGCGCGTAGCGTCGCGGTGTCGCCCCCGAGGACCTCAGGCAGTCTTGCCGTGGGCCAGGGAGCCTCGACCAGCTTGCGACGCCAGCCTTCGTCTAGCGGTAGAAGTCGCTGCGTGGCCGGCGCATAGATCGATCCGGACCCATCCTCTGAGCTAGCGCGGTTGTAGAACAGGTGAAGCTCAGCGACCGCACCCGGGCCGGGGTGCGTCTCGGTCTCGACGAGAATCTCGCCGACGAGGGGACCGATGGTTTTGACCGAGCTCGGTACTGCGAAAACTTTCGTCAGCGGCACGCCCGCGTCGACCAGGCGCGCACGAACGCGCTCACCGACGGCCCAGACTTGGCTCTTGCCCGGCAGAGCTGCGAGGGTCTCCATCGCAAAATCGGCTACGACCTCATTGAACTGACCCACGAGGCCCTGGTCTGAACCGAATACGACGGCACCGATCGCGTTCCGCTCGGGTCGTCCATTCTGCTCGCTCGGCGAGAGCGCGGGCCCGCCCGCCCGGAAGCACGCGCCCAGCCCCAACTCCACGGTCCGATAGTAGTCGGCTAGCGCGCGTACCGATTGTTCGTACTGCCCAATACTCGAGGCGGCCAGCGCCTTCATCGTGCGAACCACGGATTGTAGATCGCCCGCGCTGGCGATCTTTCGGCGCAGACTCGCCGTCGTGTCGCTCACGACTTCACATCCCGTGCCGCGTTGGGCTCGAAAGGCGCCAAGGCTCGTGCGGCGACGTCGAGAATCATCTTGCGATCGTCCTCCTCCAGTTTCGCAGAGGAGTCGAACCGCGCACGCACCTCGTCGGCAATGGCCGCGGCCGCCTCGCGCACGGCGTGCTCGGCATCAGGCATCTGATCGAGCGGCACTCGATCGAAGAGCTCCGCGGTCAAAGCCAGCAGCACAGCGATCTGTGCGAGCACCGCGACCGGGGCGAGCTCCGGTTGCTTGAGGCAAGCGCGGATTCGCCGTCCATGTTCAATGGTCTTGCGAGTGTCCTCATCCAGTCGGGCGCCGAACCGGGCAAAGGTCTCGA
>CAYNOM010001427.1:0-1680 GCA_964398415.1 uncultured Polyangiales bacterium
CCGACAAACCCCTGGTGGCTGTCTTGCTTACCGTTCTCATAGAACATCTGGGTCTTCGTACAGTCAGCCCAGCGGCTACCCGTCTCCGTCGCGACGGCCAAGTTCGCGGTGCGTTCGACGTACGAGGCCACCACGGGATAGGGCAGGCGCGGCGCACAGGTGGCGAGCGGCCCCAAGGCACACCCTCCGGCGGCTGCAGTGCGGGAGTAGACGGCCTGGCGCTCGCCCTCGCGTCCCGTGTCTGAACTGGTTAGACCCAAGGCGGGCGGGTCGACCTCGCGCTGCTCTTGATTCGGCGCACACGTGGCTTGAAGCTCACCGCGGTGCACGGGTAAGTAGCCGCCCGTCTTGCGGTCAACCTCATCCGCACCTTCGTGGTAATAGCCGCTGCCAGCAACGTAGGCAATGAGCGTCTCGCTCCCTCTCTGCCCGGACACGGGAGTCGAATGTACGCGGGTCAAGAGATTTCTTGGGTACCGTACGCTGGGAGGCCAAGAGCGCGCTTCTGGGAACGTGTCGTTCGGCTTGGTCCCAACGTCGTACCTCCAATCCTTATCAAAGGCAGCACTGACGTAGCGAACGTCGGTATCCCCGTCACCGTCAAAATCACCTGGCCAAACCGCATAGGGTGTCTTGTCGGCGCTAGCTTTCCTATTCGTACCCAGCACCCCCAGCACTTCCTCCACGTGCTCGCCTGACGGATGCAGATAGTGAACCTTGAGCGAGCCCGGACCTCCATTCGTGCCGCCCTCGCAGGCTGGGATCACGAGATCGTCGAGGCCGTTGCCATCGAAGTCGGCGATGGCAGCGTTGCTCATGTACTTGTAGTCGCAGTGCTTCCGCGTACCAGCTGGGTGAAAGCCTAGAGCGTGCCCCTCGACGAAACCGGTACCGGTATTGAGCCAAAACTCGAGTTCGTCCGTCTTCTCTCGATGGAATGCGAGATCAGGAAGGCCATCGCCGTTGCGCTCGATCTGACGTACGGAGATCTTGTCGAAGTCGAGGTCTCCAAACGTCGTCTCCTTGAACAGGACCGGTCCCTTCGCACTGGCGGTGAGCACCAGACGCTGGGTGGGGCTCCACAAGTCAGTACGACCCTGCCTCGTACGAAGCTCCTGCGCATCCAAGCAAAATTTGAGTGGCAAGCCAGGGATCAACGTGAACTTGTAGTCAGGGGCATCGGGCGAGCCAATGAGGCCCATGACGCCTGGAACATCCGGATGAATCAGGCCCGCGGTGCTCTCGACGAGGATGCCGTAACCGCCCTGGTGCTTCGAGCAGTAGAGGAAGTCGATCTGACCATCGTCGTTGTGATCGAACGTCGCGAAGGCAGCATTGGGATACGCCCTCGGGCCGCTGTCGTCGCCGGGATTATTGTTGACGCGAAATCCCAGATAGTCCTTGCCTTCAATGCCCGGCAGCATCGCGGCAAGACCTGGCGTGTCGCCCAAGAACCCCTCCTGCAGCAGGCGACGCGGCGTATAACTGAGCTTTCCATCTTGCATGGAAGCTTGGTAAACCCAGACGCCCAGCGGATAGGTGGCCTTGAAGTGATGTCTCCTCGGGCGAGAGCCACACAAGACCGCCTTGCCACCGCAATCGTTGTTGAGCCTCCCTTCTAGATCCTTGACGTGCTGCGCGGGATCGACGCCCCACACCACGATGTCCGTCAAACCATCA
>CAYNOM010001428.1:0-1673 GCA_964398415.1 uncultured Polyangiales bacterium
GGGCGTCGCTTCGCCGACGCGCTGATCGCAAAAGCTCGCCAGGGTGTGTGCGTGCGCGTGATCTACGACGCGGTCGGCAGCATCGAGGCCGACAGCAGCATGTTCGACGCCATGCGCGACGCAGGCTGCGAGGTGTTCGAGTTCAATCCCATCGCCCCCTTTCGCGCGCGCTTCAGCTTCGCGCGCATCAACAAGCGCGACCACCGCAAGCTCATCGTCATCGACGGGCGGCTCGCCATCACGGGCGGGATCAACCTCGGAGACCCATGGGCTCCGCGCCACGAAGGGGGCGACGGCTTCCGCGACGACGCCATCGCCATCACTGGAGCCGCCGCACTCGAGCTCCGCGCGCTCTTCTACCGCGTCTTCCCCGCATCCCCGCATCCACTGCCCGCGCCCGAGCCCGTGCACGGTGACTGCGAGGTGATCGTGCTCGCCAACGACCTGCACCAGGAGCGTCGCGACATCTACGACGGCTACATCAACGCCATCGCGCGTGCGAGCCGCGACATCATCATCAGTAACAGCTACTTCATCCCCGCCCGCCGCGTGCGCCGCGCCCTGAAGCGAGCCGTCGAGCGCGGCGTGCGCGTGCGCGTGCTCGTCCCGAAGAAGAGCGATGTGCTCGTCGTCCAATATGCAAGCCGCGCCAAGTATGAAGAGCTGCTCGCGAACGGCGTCGAGATCTACGAGTGGCCAGGCGCCGTGCTGCACGCGAAGAGCGCCGTCGTCGACGACGCGTGGTGCACGGTGGGCAGCTTCAATTTCGACGCCCTGTCGATCCACCACAACCTCGAGCTCAACGTGGCGATCGTGAGCCGCTACGTCACCAAAGCCCTGCGCGCACGCATGGAGGAAGACCTGACGCGCGCCGAGCGGGTCGACCTCGACGCGTTCCGACGTCGCAGCCTGGCCGCGCGCCTGTTCGAGCGCCTTTGCCACTCCTTCCGCTGGGCCCTGTAGCCTCGGGCGCGGGCTCGGGGCGAGAACGGGACGGAATGCCCGAGCGCCTTCGAGCGTTGACGCCGCAAACCGATCCACTGACTGAGGGACCTCATGCGCACCCTGTCCACGTGCGTGCTCGGGCTTGGCCTACTCTTCGGCTGCCCGGGTACCTCCCAGACCTCGAACGCCGCCACCACCACCGCCCACGCCGAGACCAAGGCCCCGCGCGCATTGCTCGAGCCAGGCGATTTCCGAAAGCGCTTCATCGAAGTGGCCAAGACCATCCGTCCTGCGGTCGTGACGGTAGCGGCCGTGCAGAAGGCCAAGGCACCCGAGCCCTTCGAGGGTCATGGCTCCCCCTTCGACTTCTTCTTCAGGCACCCAGGCATGCCTCCCCACGGCCCCCAAGAACGCCGCGGCATGGGCTCAGGGGTCATCATCGACGCCCAGGGCACGATCATCACCAACAACCACGTGGTCGAGGGCGCTGACGAGCTCAAGGTCATCCTGCACGACGACAAGGAGCTGAAGGCCTCGATCATCGGGACCGATCCGAAGAGCGACGTGGCCGTGATCCGCATCGACCCCAAGGCCCTCGCAGGGCTGACGCTCACGGCGGCGAGCCTCGGGCACTCGAGCAGCCTCGAGGTCGGCGAGTGGGTGATGGCCATCGGTGCCCCCTTTGGCCTCAAGCAGACCGTCAGCGCGGGCATCGTCAGCGCCCTCGG
>CAYNOM010001429.1:0-1133 GCA_964398415.1 uncultured Polyangiales bacterium
TGGCGGGGCGATTGACGTCGAACGTTTGTCGTCGCGCAGTACGTCGATGCGCTGGGCATGCGCCCCTGGCAGCACGACCTCCTTCACCACGTTGCTCAAGACTCCCTTGACCGTATCGAAGATGCGAAACTCGATGGCGCTGGGCCGGCTGCCATACTTGCGCAGAATCGCGGTCCCGCGACGCAAGCTCGAAATCGACGCACGACTCACGGCTCTGTCTCCGTTCCGTCAGCGATCAGGGAGAAGACAAGTCAAAATGGATTGGCGGGCAGGCTTCGAGCAGCACGATCGAGAGGCTTGCGCTGGAGCCGAGCAGCGTGCTCGTACTCGATCTCGGCCTCTGAGATCAGACCGTGTGCTCGAAGCACATCACCAAGCAGAAGTCGGTACTCGGCATGAAAGGGGGCGCGCTTGACCGCACGCCGAGCGCACCGGAGCGCCACGTCGAAGTTTCCGCCCGCGAGCGCAGCCTTGGCGAGGCCGCGCAGCGCCGGAAGATGTCCAGGCTCGATCGAGAGCGCCACGCGATACGCGGCTTGCGCGCCGACGTAGTCGGCCTGTGACAATCGCCGCCCGCCTCTGCGGAGTGCATCATGCAGCGGGGCCGCCTGCGGCCCGCCCGCCCCGGCAAGCTCGGGAACCTCACGCGCGGGGGCCACATCCTCGTCGATGGATGACTCGACGGTCCAGGCTTCGTCGTCTGGCTCAGGCTGGGCCTTGAGTCCTCCGGCTGGCGACGCGACCGCTTGTGGAGCGAAAGTGGGCGGGCCCGCCGGAGGCTCAGGCGTGAGCAGCGAAAGCCCGCTGTCAGCGTCTCGCATCAGCATGCTCCCAGGCGGCTCGAACAGAAGAGTCAGCCAAAAGCTGCTGACCGCGACCAAACCCACGCAGACCGAGCGGGTCGACGAGCCAAACGAGACGCGGCGATCACGGTCGATGTGGGTGGGCTCAACGGGGACTGACAGGTCGATGATGATGGTGGGCTGTCTTCGCCAGTGCTCGTCGTCGTGGGGGGCGGGGGAGCGCATCGAGCCGCCAGCTGCACGATAAGTGCCAGCGTCACCATCCGGACAACCACTGAGATTTCAAGCGCGAACACCCGCGACGCGGATCCCATCCTGTGTCCGATCGGT
>CAYNOM010001429.1:1143-1673 GCA_964398415.1 uncultured Polyangiales bacterium
GCACGGGAAGTGCCAGCTGTCGCCGGCCCGACAATCGCTGTAGTTCCAAGCGCGAGCACCCGCGAGGCAGGTCTCAGCCCGTGTCCGATCGGTGCGCAGTGTGTCGACACGCAGCTTCGCGAGGGCGTCCTCAGCCCGGGAGTCCCGAAGGGTAAGGCCGCCTACAAGCCGCAGTGGGCCAGCCGACATGCACGGGAAGAACACAGTTCGTGCGAAGGCTTCACTGTGCTGAGACATCAAGAAACATCCGGCCGTCGCGCACACTTCGCCGAATGAGCGCCGCGGACGGTACACCTCGGGAGGCCCCGCGTGACGCACCTCGCAGACAGAATCGAGAAGGTCGCCTGGTTGGGTGACTTGCCGCCACCCAAGCCCCTCCTCAGCTACCTCGAGAGGCAAGGCATCACGCTGGTGCGCCCAGTCGACAGCCCGACGCTGCCGCCGGCCCGGCTGACCACCTTGGACGCGATTCGAGACGCCTCGAGCATCACGCGTGCCTCGGGCAGTCGCGTGGCGCTCGTCCACCCGGA
>CAYNOM010001430.1:0-1673 GCA_964398415.1 uncultured Polyangiales bacterium
GGGCTCCGAGGCGCGCTGCGGCGGCACCTCGGCTGCGGGCGGCGCCGCCGGCCCAGGCGCGGCCGCTGCGGGCTGTGGGCTCGGCGCACGTGCGGGCCGTTGCGCCGCTTCGGCAGCACGCGCCGCAGCCAAGCGTCGGGCCTGGGCCATCAAGGCGGCCTGCTGCGCCACCGCCGAGTGGCGCGCGGCGATGGTCACACGGGTGCCCCCCTGCTGCGGCGGCTCGGAAGATTGCCCTGCTCCGGCTCCCGGTTGCTGCTCGGGGTGGCTCGGACGCAAGGCCTGCTGGCGCGCTTCGGCCTGACGCCGGCGCTGCGCCTCCGCCGCCTCGACCTCGCGCTCGGTGAGTCGCTGCACGCGGAACAGCTTCTCCACGACCGACGCCTTGATGCTCTGCAGCGTCTGCACGTAGAGATCGTAGCCCTCGCGCTTGTACTCCTTCTTCGGATCACGTTGGCCGTAGCCGCGCAGACCGATGCCGTCGCGCAGGTGATCCATGTGCGACAGATGCTCGAGCCAGAGCTTGTCGATTTCCTGCAAGAACAGCGTGCGGAACAGGCGCAAGAACTGGGTGGAGGAGAAATCTTCCTCCTTCTGCTTCAGCGCGACCTCGGCCTGCTGATACAGCTTCTCGGCGATCGCCTGCACATCGGTCATGCGCAGGATCGACTCGTCGGCCTCGATCGCGAACTGCTCCTCGAAGGCCCTGCGCAAACCAGGCACATCCCAGTCTTCCCAGTGCTTCTTGGGCGGGCAGGCGCGCTCGACCATGGTGCCGACGATCTCGTCGACGAGATCGAGCAGACGCTCTTGCTGCTCGGTCAGCGACAGCGAGATCTCGTGTGAGAGCATCTCGTAGGCCTTGACCGGGGTCTTCTTCAACGGACCGAGCTCGACGCGCACGCCAAACCAGGTGTAGATGTCGCGCTCGAGGGGCTCGACGCGCAGCTCGCCGAGCTCGCTCATCTCCATCGACATCACGCGCTCGCGGTACTTGGCCACTTCCTCCGCGGGCATGTCGTCGGGCGGCATGGGCGCACCGTGCACGCGCATCATGTCGCGCAGCACCGGCAGGGCCGTCTTCTCGAGCTCGGGGCTCGCCCCGTTCTTGGCGAGCGTCTCGGGCTTTTTGCCAGCCTTCGCCTCCTCCTCGGAGGGCATGGTCTGGTAGTGGCCCTCGAGCACCTGGCGACGCAAGTTGTAGATGCTCTTGCGCTGCTGGTTCATCACGTCGTCGTACTCGAGCAAGTGCTTGCGAATGTCGAAGTTGCGCTCTTCGACCTTCTTCTGCGCATTCTCGACGGCACGGGTGACCCACGGGTGCTCGATCGGCACGTCTTCTTCCATGCCGAGGCGATCCATCAGCGTCTGCACGCGCTCACCCGCGAAGATGCGCATGAGGTCGTCCTCGAGGGAGAGGAAGAAGCGCGAGGAGCCGGGATCACCCTGACGGCCCGAACGGCCGCGCAGCTGGTTGTCGATGCGGCGCGACTCGTGGCGCTCGGTGCCGAGGATGTGCAGGCCGCCGGCCGCGAGCACCTCCTTCTTCTCGGCCTCGCAGTGGGCCCGATAGTGCTCGGTGACTTCCTTCACCTTCGCCTCGAGCGCGTCCTTGTCGGCGCGTAGCTCTTCGCTGGCCGAGGCGAGCACCTCGTAGCGCGCGATCATCTCGG
>CAYNOM010001431.1:0-1250 GCA_964398415.1 uncultured Polyangiales bacterium
CGCCAGCCCACTCGGTACGCCCCCACGCGCTCGCCGCGTGCTGGAAGCCGCGCGCGAACCTGAGATAGAAGTGTCGCGCCGGGATCAAGCCAGCCCCATAGTGCAGACGCAGCTGCTCCATGAACGCGAAGTTGGCTCCGCGGTGGACCACCGCAAAGGCTTGCTGATGAAGCAGTGTGGGCGGGTTCGCCGTCGCCGCATACATCGCTGCGGGTGCCGCCATAGACCCCGCGGGAGGAGGCACCGTGGTGGAGAGCGTCATCTCACGGTCACGTGCGTACGCCGCGAGTTCCTCCGTCAGGTGCGCGCGTGCCGCCCCGAGGTCCGCGGCCGTGATGCTCCAGGCTCCAAGGAACGCTTGGTACGTTGAGACGACGTCGGCCTCACCATAGATGCGCTCCAGTCGGTGCCAGATCTCGGTGCCGAACACCTCGTCGCTGACTGCAAGGTCGTCGACGAGATCCGGGTCGGGGGCCGCCTGTCGGATAAGGCGCAGCGCACGATGTTCGCCGGCCGTCAGCGGGGGAGCATCACAGCTCCAGTTCGTCGGGGGCACTCCCGGAACAATCACTTCTGCGAACGCAGCAAGGCTCTCGGCTTGGTCACCGGAACCGGCGACCAGCGTCGGCGTGGGGGTGAACTGACCTCCGACCAGAAGGCTGTGTGCCTTCCTGCGCAGGAGGTAGGACAGTTGCTCGCCGCGTCGACCGTAGGCGTTGCGATTTGCACGTTCCGCGTCGGCGAGGGACACGTAGTCGGTGGAGGCTTGCTGCAGAGCCTCATCGACCAGTCGATATAACTCCTCGGCCTGCACGAAGAGGATGTCGCCCAACGTAGGCCCAGGAGGCTGGGTGTCCGTGCAGCGCCCCTCGGCGTCGAGTCCGGCTTCGTCGCAGCGACTCTCGACGCAGTCACCATTTGCCGATGACGTGCAGTTCACTGGTGAGTCGGGGTCCCACCAGTCCGCCACCCCGTCGCCGTCCTCATCCGAAAAGGCGCCACCAGCGCTCGACAGGCAATCGTCCTCGGACGACAAGAGGGACTCGTAGAACGCCGCCTCGTTGAAGAGCTGTCCCCCGAGGATGTCCGACGTGAGCAGCTGAGGAGCGGCGAGACCAATCGTACCCGCCAGTTCGCGCATGGCAGCGGACACGCGAAGCGGCTGCGCGGGAAAGAAGACACGCTGGCTCGCGGGAAGCCACTCGCCGATGGTGGTCCCCCCGGGGGCTCCTGCGATCTCGAGGAGGACA
>CAYNOM010001431.1:1260-1673 GCA_964398415.1 uncultured Polyangiales bacterium
CGGGTACGCTTGGGAGCACACCGCGTTCGGCCCAGGCACAACCCCGTTCGGCGGCGCGGCAAACTCGGACGCCTGCGTGTTGGTGTTCTCCTGGCGCCATTGTCGGAACGCGCACTCGTCACTGACGCTGACGCCGCCAAAGGTCAGGACGCCATCTTCGGCTGCATAGTCGGGGTTGAGCCGCCCGTCATCCAAGAAGAGCGGAACGGTCTGCTCGAGTCCACCCACCACGAAGGTTAGGCGTTGTTGGTCTCGGAAGCGGCCGAGTCCATCCCCCTCGGTGTTCGTGCCGGCAAGCCGCAGCTCTGGCGATGGGGAGTCCCCACCGCAGCTGACCATGAATGCAGAGAACGCCAGCGCCCCCGCCATCACTCGAAGTTCAGTTCTCATCGCTTCATGCGTCTCCAAACGAG
>CAYNOM010001432.1:0-1672 GCA_964398415.1 uncultured Polyangiales bacterium
GTTTCTTCTGTCCGTCTTCGATGATCCCCGGCGAGTAGTGGCACACGTCCGCGTGAAACAAGGCGCCCGCGTACTCCGCCTCCCAGCGTAGTCGCTGTTTTGGCTCTCCAGGGAGACGTGTCGCTTGGCGTGAGAGTCCCTCTTGCCGAAAAAGACGCCGCACCGTCGTCTCGCTGACGGAGCCCTTCGTCAATCGCCCCTCCAGCTCCAGCGTGCGCAGAATGAGGGCGACGCTTGCGCTCGGGTGCTCTCGACGAATGTCACTGAGCAGCTGTCGCTGCTCCTCCGTCAGCTCGCGCCCTCTGCCCTGATCGCTACGGCCTCGCGGAAGCAGTCCCTCCAGCCCGCGATTCTTGTAGCTGTAGTACCAGCGCTCCAGTGTGCTCGGCGAGTACTTGCGCGTGATCTTGGCGCCGGGTGCGCGCCGGGAAACTTCCGACAGCTCACTGAGAGCTGCTCTAAGCTGCCCTCGATCGAGCTTTTGATGCGTGAGCGCTCCGATCACTTGACTGCGAAAAAGCGCGACCTCTTCAGCGTGGTCGCGCGGCTTAGGTGCTTTCATTTTTGTGGCCTTTCTGCGCCGTTTTTTGCTGCGCAAAAGGTCCATGCCCTCCACCCGCCGCCAAAGCAGCGGACCTGCTTGGTGGGCAAGCGGTCCGGCGATTTTTAGCTGTGATGGCCATCACACTCGGCTCGCTGCCCGCCACACCGAATCCGCGTCGAATGACCGGGACTCTCTCCGTCGTACCAGTCCGAGTACTTGCTCGACCACAGCACGAGCCGTCGAGCGCACTCCCTGACCGGCTCTCAACTTCAGACCGGGCCACAGCTTTCCCGACAGGGCCGCACGGGTCCAGCGATTCAGAGCCCTCCAACCGCGCGACCGCAGCCCCGTCCACGGGTCCAGGGCTCCCCGCACCGCCTCCTGCGTTTGCCCCCCGTGACCCCAGAGGAAGAGTCCCAGCAAGATCGCCGGACCGGAAAAGAGTCGCCCTGCGATCACCTCGCTCGGCACTACCGTCATCACCGCCCTGCAGACGACACACAGAAAGCGGCGCACCAGGATCACTCTCACGCAAGGACGCTGTCCTGGCGCCGCTGGCCCACGCAACTGTCGCTCACGCACCCCGTGACCAACCACCGAAAGGCGCCGCCCCGGCTGTCGAGACGCCACGTGGCACCGCGCGCAGGCCTTGGGACGGCACAAATCCATGTTCGGCGGCCCTTGTTCAGAAAACTTGACCTCGGCGGCCGCATGAAGGACGTTCTGCCCGCTCTTCGCTCTTTTCAACTTCAGGTCGAGAGCACGACGGGGATTGCCTGCAAGCTTGTCCCCGTCACCCTTTTTGTGGGCAGCACCACGCTCTGCTCCGCTCCTTTGGCCCGCTTCTCTCCATCATTCGGGAGCTGCGGGCCAACTCCTTTGTCCGATGGCCATCCTCCACCGCCTCGGCCCCAGGCCATCGATCAGAAGGATCGGAATCTCCCCTCAGGCCATCGATCTACGTGCTCGGTAACAGTTATGTCTAGCGCAGCGAAGGAAGCCGACGGCGTGGGCTTGCAGCGGGTACGTCGGGCGCTCGGCCAGCCTGAGCGCGTCGATCTGACGGGCCAGCTCGCGCTGGGTCGAGCGCGCAACCCGCTCAGCCTCCTCGGCCACGTCGCACTCGGC
>CAYNOM010001433.1:0-1672 GCA_964398415.1 uncultured Polyangiales bacterium
CTCGGTCTCGTGGATCTCGCGCGTCGAAGACGCGAAGGAGAGCCTCCTTCGCTCGCAGTGGGACCTCGTCATCGTCGACGAGGCGCACAAGATGAGTGCCTACAGCGCCGACAAGAAGACGCTCGCCTTTCAAATCGGCGAGGCGCTTTCGCAGCGCACCGACCACTTCCTCTTGATGACGGCGACTCCGCACAAGGGCGACCCGGAGAACTTCCGCCTCTTCCTTAGTCTGCTCGACCGCGACGTCTACGGCGACGTGAAGAGCCTCGAGGAGGCGATGCGGCGGCACGAGGCGCCGTTCTACCTGCGCCGCCTGAAAGAAGCTCTCGTCGCGTTCCCCGACCCGGAGACCGGCGCGGTCAAGAAGCTCTTCACCAACCGCTACGTGCGCACCACAAAGTTCGAGCTAGATGGCGAGGAGTTCGACTTCTACGACGCCCTCACTCGCTACGTCGAAGACCAGTCGATCAAGGCCGCCGCCGCCGAGAACGTGCAGGCCAACATCCTCGGCTTCCAGATGGCGATGCTGCAGCGCCGCTTCGCGTCGAGCATGTACGCCGTGCGCCGCAGCCTCGAGCGCATGCGTGACAAGCGCAAGAAGATCCTCGACGACCCAGAGAGCTACCGCCAGCAGCAGATCGACCGGAAGCTACCCGAGGACTTCGACGACCTGCCCGAGGACGAGCAGACGAAGATCATGCAGAACGCCGAGGAGGCGGTCCTCGTCGTCGATCCGATCTCCCTTCGCGAGGAGATCCAGCGCCTCGACAAGCTCGTCGACCAGGCACGCGCGCTGGAGAAGCGCGAGGTTGAGTCGAAGCTGAACAAGCTGAAGCAGGTGCTCAACGAGCAGCAGATCTTCAGCGACCCGCGAATGAAGCTCCTCGTGTTCACCGAGCACAAGGACACGCTCGACTACCTCGCCGGCGACGGCAAAGACGGGCGCCCGCTCGGCAAGCTCCGCGAGTGGGGGCTGACGTGCACGCAGATCCACGGCGGCATGCCCGTCGGCGACCGCGACACGCCCAACACGCGCATCTACTCCGAGCGCGAGTTCCGCGAGGACGCGCAGGTACTCGTCGCCACCGAGGCAGCCGGCGAAGGCATCAACCTCCAGTTCTGCTGGTTAATGATCAACTACGACATCCCGTGGAACCCCGTACGCCTCGAGCAGCGCATGGGCCGCATCCACCGCTACGGCCAGCAAAAGGACTGCCTCATCTTCAACTTCGCGGCGGTCAATACGCGCGAGGGGCGGGTGCTCGAAAAGCTCCTGATGCGCCTCGCCGAGATCAAGGACGAGCTCGGCACTGACAAGGTGTTCGACGTCGTCGGCGAGATGCTGCCGTCGAACGCGCTCGAGAAGATGTTCCGCGAGATGTACGCCAAGCGGCTCGACGTTACCGACATCTCCGACCGAATCGTGAAGGACATCGACCCCGAGCGCTTCAAGCGCATCACGGGTTCGACGCTCGAGGGGCTCGCGAAGAAGGAGTTGAACCTCTCAGCGCTCGTCGGCAAGTCGGTAGAGGCCAAGGAGCGGCGCCTTGTGCCCGAAGTGGTCGAGGACTTCTTCACGTCGGCCGGGCCCATCGCGGGCGTCCACCCGACCCCCGTGCGCGGCAAGGACCACGTTTACACGGTCGGCAAGGTGCCCAAGACGCTCTCCCTC
>CAYNOM010001434.1:0-978 GCA_964398415.1 uncultured Polyangiales bacterium
CTGGGTGCCCGCGCCGAGTGAGACATGCGCGAGTCGAAGAGCACCGCGCGGTTCGGGGCGATGGCGATACCCGCGGCGACGTGCGCGGCTGGCGTGAAGAAGAGGGTCTCGCCCTCCCACGCGGGCTCCCACGCGGGCATGGGGTAGTAGAGCAGCGTGTACGTGCCGGGGCGCACGTCATCGTAGTGCGGCCGCCCGCCGAGGCCGTAGGTGTGCCCGTTGGCGTACTGCCGCGCGACGGCCAGCGGCCCCCCTGCCAGGCGCTCGCACTCGGGCTGGGCGTGCTGCCAGAGGCGGTCGACGGCCTCGACTCCGTCGAGGTCCATCTTCCAGAAGGGGCGGCTGGACTGCGTGTCCGTGGAGCGGTTGCCGAAGTACCAGCGCGGCGCCATGCACGCCGCCCAGACCTCGGCCCTCAGCTCCTCGGGCGCCAGCTGCTCGAGGACCTGCAGGAGGCCAGGGCGGGCCGCGCTCTCGGCGTCAGCGGCCAGCGCTCACTCCGGGGGCGTGAAGCAGACGACGCGCAGCGTGATGGGCACGTCGGGCTCGAGGCCTTCGGTGCTGAAGTCGAAGCGCCACGTGCTCGGGTCGTCCGCCACCTGCGCGCTGCCGTTCAGGTAGATGAAGCCGGTCGCGTTCGTCTCCCACTCCCCCCTCGCCATCGCGATGGCGCCCACGCCCGGGCAGGTGACGTCGCAGTTGAAGGCGAGCGCCTGGGTGTCGCAGGTCTCGGTGAGCAGCGTGACCGGGGACACGCCGGGCTCACCCTGGATGCCCTGCTCGCCCTGGATGCCCTGGATGCCTTGGATCCCCTGCGGGCCAGCGGGACCCTGCGGGCCGGCGGGCCCCTGCTGCCCTGCGGGCCCTGCGGGGCCGGGGCGCCTGCCTTGTCCAGCGCCTGCTCCTGTTCCAGCGCCGCCAGGGCGGCCTTGCGCGAACGCAGGAACCGCCCGGCCAGGAGTTGCGTCAGGGCGTCGA
>CAYNOM010001434.1:988-1670 GCA_964398415.1 uncultured Polyangiales bacterium
CGCAACCGACTCCGAGCAGCGCCATCAAGATTCCCAAGCTTCGGTATGTCTTCATTGCTTCCTCACGGGGGCGCAGAGCTTCGCGCTCCACATGGATACCATCAAGCCGCCCCCAGAAACACGTTGAATTTACGGCACCCCACGGCCGATGCGGGGACGGGCTCAGTCGTGCGGCGAGAGCGCGTCCACCTGCGCCTCCAGCTCCTCGAGCGCGTCCCGGGCGTAGAGCGCCAGGCGCTGCATGTGGGGCACGGCGTCGCGGTCCGCCGTGAAGCCGAAGTTGAGCGTGTCCACGTAGGTGACCACGGTGATGTTCAGCGCGTAGCCGTGGAAGGGGATGGAGAGCGGGTAGTACGCGTCCAGGCGGTGGCCGCGGAAGTAGAGGTGGTCGCGCGGGCCGGGGACGTTCGACACCACCACGTTGAACGCGGGGCGCAGGCGTTCGGCCGCGCCCGGGATCTGCGAGAGGAGCACCGGCGCGACGATCATGGCGCTGTACTGCAGGATGGCGTTCTGGGAGAGCCCGGCCAGCTGCTCCTTGGCCCGCCGAGTGGACGTGACGATGGCCTGAAAGCGTTCCAGCGGGTCGTCCACGTCGGTGGCCAAGGTGGCCAGCACGGCGCCCACGGCGTTGCCTCCGCCGGGGTCGCCCTTGGGCCGCGTGTTGACGGGGATCATCGCG
>CAYNOM010001435.1:0-1665 GCA_964398415.1 uncultured Polyangiales bacterium
CTGCGCGTCCCGTGTACGAGCGGGCGGAATCCGCTCGGCCCGCAGCGAAGCAGACGAGTGGACCGAACCCGTCGGACGATCCGTTGTTCGGGCTTTGAGCCCCTCGAAGCCGCTCGCGCACCTGCACGAGAGATCCTCAGGGCCAGCTGAACTCAGCGACCACGGGGGCGTGATCGGAGGGCTGCTTGCCCTTGCGCTCTTCGCGATCGATCGACGCGCTCGTGCAGCGCTCGGCGAAGGCCTTCGTCGCGAAGACGAAGTCGATGCGCAGGCCGCGCCCCTTCGGGAAGGCGAGCATGCGGTAGTCCCACCAGGAGTACTTGCCGGCGTCCTGCACGTGCATGCGGAAGGTGTCGACGAGGCCCCAGGCGTTGAGGCGTGCGAGCTTCTCGCGCACCTCGGGGTGGCAGAGCACGCTGTCTTTCCAGCCCTCAGGATCGTAGCAATCCCGATCTTCGGGCGCGATGTTGAAGTCGCCGCACACGACGAGGGGCTCGCTCGGCTGGTGATGGGTCTCGAGGTAGGCGTACAAGCGATCGAGCCAGCTCAGCTTGTAGGGCCACTTGGTCGAGGAGGTCTCCTGGCCGTTGGGCACGTAGCAGCTGAGCACCCGCACGCCGTCGATGCGCGCCGAGATCATGCGCGCCTCTGTGTCGTCGATGCCATCCTCGAAGCCGCGACGCACGTCCTCCGCCACGTGCTTCGACACGATGCCGACGCCGTTGTACGTGCGCTGGCCGTGCACGACGGCCTGGTAGCCGACCTCGTACAAGTCTTCGAAAGGGAAGCCCGCGTCCTCGGTCTTGAGCTCCTGCAGACACAACACGTCCGGGCTGTGGCGTGCGAGCCAGCTCAAAAGCCGCTCGCGTCGCACCTTCACGGAGTTCACGTTCCAGCTCGCAACCTTCATGTTGCGGCGAATCTGGTACTCTCGCGCCGCGGAGGCAACCTGGTATGGAACGCAAGATCATCGCATCGGACAAGGCGCCGGCCGCCATCGGCCCCTATTCCCAGGCCGTGCAGGCGGGCGACCTCCTGTTTTTGTCGGGCCAGATTCCGCTCGACCCAACCACCGGGGAGATGGTCGGTGGAGATGACGTCGAGGCCCAGACGCGCCAAGTGATGCAGAACCTCGCGGCCGTGCTGGAGACGGCGGGCGGAAGCTTCGGCCACGTGGTGCGCACCACGATCTACCTGATGGACATGAACGACTTCGCGCGCGTCAACGCCATCTACGGCAGCTTCTTCGCAGGCCAAAAGCCACCCGCACGCGCGACGGTGCAGGTCGCCGGGCTGCCTCGTGGAGCGCGCGTCGAGATCGACGCCATCGCGGTCATCCCGCGGACGTGAGCTCGTGCGCTGCGCGATCGACGCACGCGATCAGTCGAACGGATTCTCGAGCGCGATCGTCTCGTCGCGATCGGGGCCCACGCTGACGAGCTTGATCGGGCAATCGACATCGCGCTCGATGCGCTCGAGATAGGTGCGAACCTGCTTCGGCAGGTCGGCGAGGCTGCGCACCTTGCCGAGGTCGCCTGACCAGCTTTCGAAGCGCTCGTAGACGGGCGTGACGCGCGCCACGTCGGTGGCGTCGGTGGGCGGCTCGTCGAGGCGCTGGCCATCGAGCTCGTAGGCGACGCACAGCTCGAGGTCCTGCATGCCCGA
>CAYNOM010001436.1:0-1664 GCA_964398415.1 uncultured Polyangiales bacterium
CCTCGGCAGGGATCTCGGGCGCGCTCCAGTTGAAGCGCCGCGCGTGGTACGGGCAAGCGGCCTCGCAGTAGCGACAGCCGATGCACCAGTTGTAGTCGACGACGACGATGCCATCGTCCTCTTGCCAGGTGGCCTCCACCGGGCACACGTGCGTGCAGGGCGGGTTCTCGCACTGCTGGCACTGCACCGGCATGTAGTACTTGCCCTCGGCGGGCACCGCGTGATCGTAGTGCACGCTGCCCCGCTCCATGTCGAACGAGCCCTGCTCCATCTCCAGCACGCGGATGTACGACTGGTTCGTGCGCCGATCGTGGTTGTTCTCTTCGTGGCACGCCTCGACGCAGCGTCTGCACCCGATGCACACACTCAGATTGAGCGCGTAGGCAAACTGCACGTCCGGCTGGGCCTCGAAGTCGCGAATCGTGACCTTCGCTCCGTACTTCTGCTCGGTCTCGGCCTCGAGGCGAGCTATCAGCGTCCGCTTCTGCTCTGCGTCGAGCTCGCGGTAGTGCTGCTGCAGAAACTCCTCGGTGCTCGTGTTCTCCGACAGCGCGGTGAGGGGCGCCACCGCGCGGGCGAAAGCGGCGGCCCCGAGCGAGGCGCCGGCGATCTTGAGGGCCGTGCGGCGATTGAGCTCAGCGTCCATGATCGTCGCTCCCGCGCTGGAGGAAGCGGTCCTTCGGAGGATGGACCGGCATGAAGGTTCCGAACTTGGGCGCGTGGGGGTCGTGGCACGAGACGCAATGGTTGCGCTCGCGGGGTCCACGCGTGAGGTCCCAGTACCCGCGCATGCCACCGTGGGCACCGTGGTCGTAATCGCGCTTCTGCGTGCCGTGACACTGGGCGCACAGGGCCATCGCGTCGCGCAGGGGGATCTCGCGGCCGTCGGCCAGGCGCAGATGGCTACGCGAGGTGGGCGCGTGGCACGACGCGCACGCGAGGTCGCCGTGCTTCACCTCGAGCCCGGCGTGCGGACCCCCGATGCCTGCGGCGCTGTCCGGCAAGGGACGCTCCTCGACGTGGCACGTCGCACAGGGCGTCACCGTGGGCTGCCCATCATGGCCAGGGGGACCCATCGGAAGACCTTGGAGCACCAAGGGAATCTTCACCTCGGCCGCGTGACGCGGCTCACCGGCGTCGAGATCCCGAGGCTTCGCTTCATCGTGGTGGGGCGTGCAGCCAAGGCTCAGACCGAGCGCGAGACCGACACAACAGAGAGGTTTCACAACCAGCGGGCTGAGCAAAACGGATGCCAGAGTCCTCTGATTCTCGTAATGGTGCTGAACACTTGCCGTTACGGGACGGTACGACGCAGGGGGCGCGCGCAAGAGATGCGCAATGTTGACAAAAGCAACACTTTCGGCGCGTTTTATTCGCCGTCGCCACTGGCCCTCCCCCGCCGCGGCTCACGTGTCGATCAAGAAGCTCACGCCAAAGCCCAGCTGAAACGACCGCACATCGATGGGCTCCCAGCTTCCGCGCCAGGACGGAGGGGGCCACAGAAACCACCCCACGAGATCGACCTTGCGCCGGGCCGCGTGGCCTCCGACCTGAAAGCCGAGCGGCACGAACGCATCGGCGAAGTCGAACACGAATACGCCGCTCCTCAACCCCAGGTACAGGTTGTGTCGCAGATAGACGTTGAATGCGACGGGGACGTCGAG
>CAYNOM010001437.1:0-1661 GCA_964398415.1 uncultured Polyangiales bacterium
CCACGGCCGAGGGCTGGTTCCCGCGATTCGGCTTCACGCGCATCACGCGCGACGCCGACCTCCATTGCTGGGGTGCCAACGACCACGGTCAGCTCGGTCTCGGCTCCACCGACCCGGGCCTGTGCGGCGCCCTGCCCTGTGCGCGCACGCCGACGCGAACCGTGTTCGAGAAGGTGAAGGAGGTGTCGCTGGGTGCGCGCACGACGCTCGTGCTGCGCCAGGACGCGCGACTTTTTGGTGTGGGGGACGACCGCGAAGGCCAGCTCGGCGATGGGCCTGGCGCTCGGGATCTTTGCGGTGATGCGCCGTGCGCACGCGACCCCGTCGAGGTGCGACTGCCGTCGCTCGCGTACACCGCGGCTGCCGCGGGGGCCCACGCCTGCGCCGTTCTCGCTGGCGACGTGATCGTGTGTTGGGGGCGCGGCAGTGAAGGCCAGACTGGAAACTCCTTCCACGAAGGCAGCGAGCTGCCGGTGGTCGTGGATCTCGACGCTGAGTAGCGCTCAGCCGAGCAAACCCGGAATCTGACCGCTGACCTCGCCGAGCGATGTGTGCGACACGCCGACCGCATTCATGGCCGTGAGCAGCACGCTCGCGGGATGTTGCCTGTCGGTGACGATGTGCTGACCGAGGCGCAGACCCGAGCTCTTGCCTCCGGCAACGATGGCGGCCATGCGCTCGCTCGTGTGTGGTGCGGCGCTGCCCGCACCCGCCTCCATCAGGAACACGACCACGGTGTGGTCGAGCATCGTGCCTGACGCCTCGGGTGTGTCGCGCAGCTTCTGCAGCAGGTTGGCGAGATGCTTGGTGTGCCACGAGATGGTCTGCGCGAGCGTGCGGTTCGAGTAGTTGTGGCTCACGTTGTGGAGATCGGTGGGCTCTGCCGTCACCGACTCGCCGCGCCAATCGGTGTAGCGAAGGGGTGTGCCGTTCTGGTCGATGGCAAGCCCGGGTGGCAGGGTCATGCCCGACATGCTGGAGGAGATCTGATACGACACGACGCGCGTGAGATCGCACGCGAGGGCCAGGTGAATGAGCTCCTCGAACGCGTAGGCGCGCTGCTCTTCATTGGAGTAGGAACCGTCCGCGCTGGTGCTGGGATCGGCTCGAGGCGCCCCTGGAATGCGACACGCCATGCCGCTGTCCACGCCGCCGCCCTCGATGCTCACGAGGCGCGCTTCCAGTGTGCGCACCGCGTCGAGGTGATCGCTGATGCGGGCCCGATCGGAGGTGCCGAGCTGGGGCAAAAGGGCCTGAGTGTGTCTGCGCACCAAGTCGACCACGCTCCGGCGTCGCGCAAGGGCGCGCTCAGCGGCAGGATCTACGGTGCCACCCGGCGGCGTGAACCCTGAGAACAAGGACTGAAAGGCGAGACTCGGACTCGCCACAGGGTCGATGGGCCGCGGCGTGATGTACCCGCGATGCTCCACGGGATCGTTCCAAGACAGGGCGTCGACGTGGAAGTCTTTGTATTGCGCCGCTTGCGCACGATACGCGAGCTGACGAAAGCGCGTCGACCCACCCAACGCGTCGGCCACGATCACATCCGACGACTTGCCCAGTGCTTGTGAGTCGAACGTGTCGGTGTTGTGCACGCCCGACACGAGAGGGCCGGTGGTGGTGTAGTGAAAGCCTCCCTCGACGCGACTGCCGGGAGGCAC
>CAYNOM010001438.1:0-1660 GCA_964398415.1 uncultured Polyangiales bacterium
AGGGGCCGGAACTGCGCGCGGCGACCATCGACTGGGGACCAAGCCGCGGCCTTACGGTGCGCGAGGTCGTGCTCGAACTGGGCGCTGCCACTCTGGGCTTGGTGGGCTGGAGTGACGATAAACCCCTGAGGGCCGTCGCGAGTACAGCCGGCGCAAGGCCATCGTCGAGCCCGTGTTCGGTCAGGTCCGCGTGGGGCAGCGCTTCCAGCACCTCTCCTTCCGTGGGCTGGCTGCCAATGCCTGTGAGTGGAAGCTCGTGGCCGCCTGCCACAACCTGCTCAAGCGCTTCCGGCTCGCCCCGGCCGCCCTGACCTGACGCACGAGGCCCCAGGGCCAGGTCGTGCCGACACTTCCGCGTCGACCTGCTCATCATCGACGACCTGGGCCTGCGGGCCCTTACCGGCGAGGAGCCGCTCGACCTCTACGACATCATCCGGCCGCGCTACGAACACGCATCGACGGTCATCACCTCGAATCGCGACTTGGCCGAGTAGGCACCTCTCTTTAACGACGCCCTGCTTGCCAGCGCGGCAATGGACCGCCTCCTCCATCACTCGCACATCATTGAGATCCCCGGCTCGTCCTACCGCAACCCACCTCGGGGCGGTCCTAAGACGAAGGCTGCCTGAGCCCCCCCGGCGGAACCGTGGATCAGGTCAGCCGAGCTGAGGGCACGATTCGCCGCGATGGTAACTTGCCGTCTCGCCAGCCCGGATGCGACCGATCAGATCCGCCGAGCCGACCGGCGATCAGATCAGCCGAGGCTTAACAACCAACTCAACGGTCTATCCGTCCTGCCGGAACCCGAGTCTATCTCCGCGCGTGCTGCGACGAAGCGCCCCACACCGCAGCCTCTGCGGAAGGAGAACAGTTTTCGTCGTCGTCTTGATCGATGGGCGAGGCGTCATTCCGAATCCGACCATCTCAAGACGACCACCGTGGGCCCAGTTGCGTGATAGGATGAATGACCTACTCATGGCTGCCCCCCGACCGACGGGCTTGCCCCACCAACTCGGGATTCCCGTGGTCGTTGCGCCGAGCGACGGTCGCTCTGCGGAGCGCGCAGAACGCGGGCGTCAGGCCTCCATGTTCCGTACGCGAGCAGACGCTGTGCGCGCAGTCGGAACCTTCTGCCGTCCCGCCGGTCCGAGACGCAGGGGGCACATGATGCATCGAGCGGCAGTGGCTGCCGCTGCTTTCTTGGTAGTCGCCGTGTGGGCCAACGGCGCGCGTGCGGCACCGGCGCTCTTTCTTGGTCGCGCGGGCGCCGAGCGACCGGCCGTCTCCAGCGCAGTGGTGATCATGCGAGATGGGCGAACGACGGCAATGACGCTGTTGGGACACTACGCCGGAGCACCGATGGACGTGGCCGTGGCGGTGCCAGTTCCGCCCACGATGTCCCCGGCCGCAGCGGTCTGGCTCGACCCAGATGCAGACGACGAACGCCGTCTCAAGCGGGCCACCGACCCACCCCTCGAGTCGTGCTGGGAATCGGTAACCTGGTCGCCGAGTGATGGTTGCGACCCTGGGATCGCCGTCGGTATCGGCACGGTCGGACGCTTCGCCGACTCAGGGAACGCGCGCAGCACGGGAGTCGTCCGCACCGAAACGGAACTCGCCCGATGGATGATCGACCGAGGCTACTCGGTCTTGCCGACAG
>CAYNOM010001439.1:0-1659 GCA_964398415.1 uncultured Polyangiales bacterium
CGCGCGTACTCTCACAACTCGCTCGGTGGTGGGCGAGAGGTGCGAGTGGGCAGCGGCGGACCTCTACGCCGAGGCCGCCCCTTTGGTCGTGCTGGGTAGATTTCCTCGCACAGCTTTCGCGACTATTGCCCGGAGCGCTGTGTGACGGGCGCTGCCGTGCCACGCACGGACTTCCCCAACTATCCGCGGGCCGATGGAAGCACCGGCAGGTGGACCCACAACGTGGTCAGCGGCGCCCTGTACCCGCCGGATGCCGCAGACCTCATGGGGCACTGCATACCTGCGAGCATCGGCCCCTACAGCTACGCTCGGATCGCGCGAGAGCTCGCCGAGTGGCACGGCGGCGCGGCCGCTCTGTAAGTGTGACCATACCATCGGAACTTGAGTCTTCTGGAGAGCGGCCTCGTGTGCGGCCAGAGCCCCTTCGCCGCACCGAACCTGTCGCCGAGCCACTGCATGAACGCCAAGGCTTCAAACATGGGCGTGCCGTCGACCAGGAGGGTCGGCACCTTACCGTTCGGATTGAGCGAGAGAAACTCCGGGCTCTCTTGCTCCTGCTTGGCGAGATCGAGCGTGACCTTGCGGTGCGGTACGTCGCGGACAGCTTTGGTCCTGATTGCCGGGCGTGGACCGCCTGACCGAGCCCGTGGTGAGCAAGCCGTGCACCGGTGAGCGCGCGCTGCCGTTCGGCGATCTCGCCACGTTCGTGGCGCAATCCATCGAGACGCGCTCTCTCCCCATGCGCGCGCATCGAGCTGCTCGCTCCGCAGGAGCAAGTCGCGGCGTGGATGCCAGCATCGGCTGGGCACCTCACCTCGCTCGGCAGAGAGCGTTGCCTGCTCGAGACGAGCGAGCAGGACCTAGATCGCCTCGCCTATCACCTCCCGACTCTCGAGGTGGACTTCATCGTCCGCGAGCCCACTCAGCTCGTGGAGCACATCGATCGCATGGCTAAACGCTTGCGTCGCGCCGTGCAGTCTTCCGGCAAGCGCGGCAACAGGCCCGCGGAACTTATCGACCCGACCAACGACGATTGAAGACGGCATGCTCAGCGACGAAGCCGTGGCAAGCAGGACATCGACGCGTCGTTTACGGTGAAGAACGCGCGCCAGTGCCGCTTCTCAGACTCGTGTTGCGTGCACGCGCACGCAGGCATCCGGCTGATAGGCTCCACACACTATTCAGGGTGATGCGCAGTTTGCTCGCCGCCTCTAGCGCGGTAGGCGGCACACGGCCACGCCTGCTGGCGACGACAGCATACGCAACCCTTGCGAAGGAGCAGATCGCATGCGCATCGATACCATGACTACGGCGACCATCATCTTGGCGAGCCTCCTTGCCTGTGGCCACTCTACCGAAAGAGACGAGCACGCCAATGGCGACCGTGAAAGCGAGACGAGCGATGCTGGGGATTCGAGCGGTGGACAGGCCGGGGATGACAACGATCAGCCGCAGAATGACGCCAGCACCGACACCGTCAGTGGATCTTACATGTCTGGCACCGCAGACGCCTTGATCCCGACCAGCGGCTTCGTGTTCACCGATCCCCGCGACCAGAATCAGGATCAGGAGGCCTACAAGATCATTCTCACTTCCGAGCCCTCAGTGGGCTGCAACATCAAGGAGCTCGATGCGAAGCTGGGCATGATCGACCGATTC
>CAYNOM010001440.1:0-1659 GCA_964398415.1 uncultured Polyangiales bacterium
AGCGCAAGCAGCACGTTGCGCATGCAGGAGTGCCCACGCGAGTCAGCCTTCGCCACGGACCAACTGCTGAGCCGCCTCGAGCGTACGCTTGGCGATGGGGTACTGGTTGGCCAGCTGCGTCACGCTGCGGCCCCCCTCCACCGGTCGCTCAGGGTCGGCCCCTGCGCGAAGCAGCATCGCTGCGCTCTCGGTGCGCGCGTAGTAGCACGCCATCCCCAGCGCCGAGATGTTCGTCGTTCTCGTCGGGGCTCCAGCGGGACTCTACCTGCTCGCTGGCCACGCCCAGCTCCAGCAAGACCCGCGTCCAGGCTGTTGGGATGCACGGCTTCTGGCACGCCGCCATCACGCTGCCCTCCGGAGGCGACGGCCAACGCTGAAACACCGCGTCGAACGCTAGTTGGTCGCGCGGTCGAAAGCCGCTGAACTCCACCTTCCGAATGAGCGCCCTGAGCCAGGTGCCAATCCGCGCGGATCGCTGGGTGTCGTTGAACCGAGCCAGCGTGTCGCGCACGAACCACGCTGGCATGGTAGCCCAGACTACCGGACTGAGGTCGAGGTCCACGCCTGCCACCAACTCGGCGCGCAGCTCGGGTTCCTCCACATGGATCACATCCAGCCACTGGTAGAGGTACGAAAGCCGGTTCTGAGTACGCGTCGCCTCGCCGCGCGCGGCAAGAAGACACATCCGCATCGCAGCGGGGGTAGAGGGTCTCGACTCGATGAGTGCGCCGAAACTAAAACCTCCTTCACTCAAGATTTGAGCTAAAGCGTCTGCGTCCCCACTCCGAGATATCTGTTTTGCAACGATCAGTCGGGTGGCCCCGTCAATCGGGCGAATCACCCCTTCGTCCGCAAGCGTCTTGACCCTATCCCACCCTAGGATATCGGCGAGGACAGGGCTTGGGTCGAGTCCTCCCGATGCCTTGAGCATCTCCTCGGGGAGTTCGTTCAGGCGGTCTGGTTGCACATGGGCCACCGCATCGAGCAGGAACGGCTCCGACCGTAGGTCTTGCAGAGTCGCCCCGGTGAGCAACGCCCGCTCCACCGGAGACCGCCCCGCCTCTCCCAACCTCTGCACCACCGCGCGTCGAACCCTTCCTTGAAGCGGCTTGACGACCACTTCCGCGGGAACCTCCAGTGCACGCTGAATCACACGCGCTAGGAGCGCGCTGGGGATGCCGGACACCGAACCACGCCTGACGGCGTCAGCGGGGACGCTCTCCTCGGTCTCGTCGAGAAGCCACTCCAGGACCGGCCAATTCGAAGATGCCATGAGCGCGGCCCAGCCGGACTGTCCAAGTTGACTCGTGTCGGATGCACGGACTCCGGCCGCCACCGTGAGCTTCGCAGCCGCAACGGAGAGGTTCTCTGCGTGAAACGGAGTCAGGCCGAGGACGCCTCGCGCATCCGGCGAAACGGTTCGCACAACGTTTGCCAACGCGTCTGGATCCCCAGCCAGCGCGAACCACGGCGAAAACGGCATGACTGACCAGTCCGTAGACGCGACGTCGCCCTCGCCCTCGCCATGCGCGCAGCGATTCAGGCGTGCGAAGTCCGGGTCGAGTCGACTCAACCAGGCTGAGACAGTGCCATGTGTCGGAGAAAATCGCCGACGGCCAAAGTGGAGCCAACACTCCAACACGCCGCTATCGGTCACCT
>CAYNOM010001441.1:0-1655 GCA_964398415.1 uncultured Polyangiales bacterium
AGGCTAGCGGCGGCGGGGGGTGCCCGCGTCGAGCACCCACCCATCCGGCAGACGGCCTGCGGCCTCGGGCGTGAGCGTCCAGCCGCGCTGCATGAAGCCTTCGAGAACGCGAGCCTTGACGCGCATGCTCTCCTCGCGAGCCAGGAGCTGCTCGAGCGGCTGGCGCACCTCTTCGGCGTCTTGCTGCGCGAGCGCAGCGCCGATGGCGTGGAAACGCGCAGTCTCGTTGACGTCCTCGAAGAACGGCAGCACCGCAGCCACGACCGCAGAACCGCGACGTTGCTCGAGCTCAGCGAGCACTTGCAGCTTACGCTGAGGATCGCGCTCGTACTCGGTGCCCATCTTGGCCAGGAGCTCGAGCAGGAGCGAGAGCACTTGCTCCTCGGGTAGCACTCGGTCGAGCATCTTCAGCGGCCAGGAGAGCGACTCGGCGCGCGCGATGAAACGCCTGAGCGGTGCCTCCGCCGCACTGCCTCGGGAAACGATCGCATTGAAGATCGTCTCCTTCTCCTCATGGTCGGTGATCGTGGGATCCGCGTAGTATCCAAACCGAGGCAACATGGCCTCGATGGCTTCCTCGCTGTCGATCTTGATCAGCGCCTGAATGGCCTCCCAACGATCGGGGGCCATGGAGCGCTTGTCTGCCAGACGCGCGGCATGCTTCGCCAAGGCGCCGGCAGGGTTTTTCTTTCCGAAGATGTCGAACAGGCCCACAGGATTGGTCCAGGCTTACCCGAGCAAGCCGGGGATAGCAACGCGACGGGGAGATCAGCGAATCAGTACGGGCTGCAGCGCTACCTGGCTGCCACTCTTCTGTACGCGAAAGCGCACGGCCTTGCAGCCATGCTTACCCGCCAGGGCCTGTGCATTGCCCCGCAGACGCTGAATGAAGCGGTCTTGTGGGATGTTGGCGATGCTCTCCCCCACGGCCTGCTTGGCCGCGGCGTACTCCTGGTAGACGCGCGCGTAGTAGGCGTCCTCTGGCTCGGCCGCGAGCTTGGCTGCCAGGGCGGGATCGTCCACGGGCTCGGCGTTCGCGCCGCCCGCTCCACCCCCCGAGGCCGAAGCGCCTGCGTCGCTGAAGGCGGAGTCCTTCCAGACTTCCTGGTGCACGTGCGACACGCGACCCTGGTCATCCTCGTCGTCGGCCTCCGAGACGCCTGTGAACACGTTGAGCAACTGATTGATGCGGTAGGCGAGCCCGCCGAAGTCGGTGTTGCTCGTCTCGAGGCGCAGGTCGGTGTTGCCGTTGATCACGGCGAGCACGCCCTCTTCCATCTCCTCGATCGGTCGCACGATGCTGTTGCCCAACATGAAGCCGTAGCCGAGCACCACCAACACGAAGACGCCCGTGAGCACGAGCAACGTCTGCGTGGCGCTGGGCACGATCGACACCGCAGCAGTCCGATTGGCGAGCACGGCGACTGCGACCTGCGCGGAAGGCGCCGCCGGGAGCGGCGCGAGCACGCCGACGTAGGTGGCTTCGTCGAGCCCGGCCTCGAAGACGCCGCTCACGCCGCCAGCCAGCGCCGCATCGGTGGACGACTTGCTGGGCCCAAACAGCTGGGCACGGAGCTGCTTGGCGACGCTCTCCGAGAAAGAAGAGCTGTAGACCTTGTCGTCGACGACGAACGCGACGTCGCGTCCACCGAGGG
>CAYNOM010001442.1:0-1653 GCA_964398415.1 uncultured Polyangiales bacterium
GAAGCGGCATCCCGCAAGATGCCTGCGACTGCCAAGGCACCGGCCCCCGCACCTGGTACGGAGATGCGGACGGTGACGGCCTCGGCGATCCGAGCGTGGCCCAGCAGTCGTGCACGCAGCCGAGCGGCTACGTCGGCAACGCCAGCGACACCGATCCAGGCTGCGGCAGCGTGGGACGCGACGAGTGCAACGTCTGCGGCGGAAGCGGCATCCCCCAGGGCCAGTGCAACTGCCAAGGCGCGGTCGTCGACGTCTGTGGCGTGTGCGGGGGAAGCGGCATCCCGCAGAACGCCTGCGACTGCCAAGGCACCGCCCCGCGCACCTGGTATCGCGACCTCGATGGAGATGGTCTGGGCGACCCCACTGCCAGCACCCAAGCCTGCGCGCAGCCGAGCGGCTACGTCGGCAACGCCAACGACACCGATCCGAGCTGCGGCGGAACGCGCGATGTGTGCGACGTCTGCAACGGCCCCGGCATTCCCCAGGGCCAGTGCAACTGTCAGGGCGGGCTACCCGCGACCTGGTACGGCGACGCGGATGGCGACGGGCTCGGTGACCCCAGCGTCACCCTCTCCTCGTGCACCCAGCCGAGCGGCTACGTGGCCAACGCCAATGACACCGATCCGAGCTGCGGCGGAAGCCGCGACGCCTGCGGCGTGTGCGGCGGGCCCGGGTTTCCCGAAGGCGCCTGCGACTGTGATGGCAGCGTCGAAGACGCCTGCGGCGTGTGCGGAGGCGATGGCACGAGCTGCCTCGTCGGCACCTACGCGGTGCGCGGCATCTTGTTCACGAAGGGCAAGGCCGGCACCAACACCTCGGTGAGCAAGGCCATCAACTACTCGCTGATCACCATGGCCGCGAATGGCGACGGCACGCTCACCCTGCGCGACCAGAGCTGCTACTCCGAGACACTACCCATTTCGGGCACGCAGGTGTACTCGTGGAGCAAGCCCTCTTGGATGGCCAAGCTCCCGATCGCCGAGCGGAGGCTCGCTCCGAACGGGGACGGCACCTTCACGCGCGCGGGCGTCGTCACGCAGCTCGGCTGGAGCATCGCCAGGCAGCCGCCCGAGTGCACCGCCGAAACCGACGGTCAGTTGATCACGACGGCCAGTGGCGCATCATGCCGCTGCAACCTCGGCGAGCCACCGCCCTACAACGCAGGCAACGACTGTCGCGTGTACGACCAAGACGAAGACGGTCTGCCGGGCATCTCGGCCGTCGCGGCGACTGGAGCACCAAGCAACCCCGAGGCCAACGCGGGCGGTCTGTCGTGGGCGCGCCTCGGCATCGCCTCGAACGCCTACAACACTTGGAAGATCACCCCCTCGGAAGACGGTCGACATCGGGGCGAGATCACCGACGCGTCCCAGTCGTCGATCGTGGCCTGCTCCGGCGGAGGCTTGATCAACGCTTGCTCTCAAGTCAACGGCAACCCCGTCAACAACGTGTGCCCCGCCGAGTTCAACACGGCCGTGTTCATCCCGGTGGCTGCGGAATACACCTGCGGCGACGTGGTGAGCAATCGGAGCACGCTGTTCCGAGGCATCACCGATCCAGGCACGCCCAACAACACCGTGTGCCCCGCGCCCTGAGCCCTACTTCCGCCCCTTCTTCGCGCCCTCGAGAAAGCGCATCACCTCGGGGCCGAAG
>CAYNOM010001443.1:0-978 GCA_964398415.1 uncultured Polyangiales bacterium
ACTTGGTCATCCTGCGCCGGACAAACGCCAGGGCTATCCTCATTTGCTCGCGCCAGCCGCAGCGGCGCTTGCGGTCATCCCGCCCGAACTCATGGCCGAGGTAACTCAAACCTCGGTTCCGGGCGAAAGGCTACTCGGCCCCCAAGGGGAGTGGGGGATCTTCCTGCCCCGATTGGATACGGTGCTCGCCGCAGCCGACAGAGGCGGACGGCCTTTGCGGATGATCACCGGGCTGGGAACACTTGAGATCCGACTGGAGGGACGTCTTTGGCGGCGGGTCGTGACTCGCCTGAAGCTGGCTTGGACGTATGCAAAGCTCGCGGCGATCCGTGAAACCAGCTTGCGGGAGTCGGGCAAAGATAAGAGAGCCTACATCCAGCGGCTGACACGACTGGGTTTCCGCTTTACGTGGACCCGGACCAGCTGCGTCGTTGAAGGACAGCAAGTGCACTTCTCTCTTCCCTGGGTTCTCGATTATTTCGACATCGATCACCGCCCAGCTCAGCCGCGCGTGGTCGAGACTCCTCCGCTGCAGGAGGTCAATCAGTGACTGAAATCTGGATTCAAGAGCTGCTTCGAAAGGTCGTGGCCGTTACCAGCAACGCCACGTGGCACCTTGCCTTAGTGGCCTGGCTGGTCTTCGCCGCAATCCTCATCCGCGCGGCGCTCATCCGGCAGAAGATTGATCGAGTCCGCAAGGCTATCCCGCTGAGCGTGGGGGGTTGGGGGACGAGGGGAAAGAGCGGCACCGAGCGGCTCAAAGCCGCCTTGTTTCAGGCGTTCCGTTACGATGTCGTCGTGAAGACGACGGGCTGCGAAGCTATGTTCATTCATGCTCGGCGGGACCTCCCCGGTACAGCGCTCTCGGTCCGCGGTTGACCAGTGCGCCGTCGCGGTCGTCGCTGACCGCCCGCCCTCCCGGAGCGCGGGAGTCGATCACGACGACGTCGAGCCCCGCCGCCCGTACCGTCCTCGCCG
>CAYNOM010001443.1:988-1651 GCA_964398415.1 uncultured Polyangiales bacterium
GTCGCGAACTCTTTCTGTATCGCCCCTACGACAAGGCTACCATCTGGGAACAAGAGAAGGTGCTGACGTACGGGAGCAAGCTCCGAGGCCAAGTATTTCTTTGGGAGTGCATGGCCCTCAACCCTCAATTCGTGGAAGTCCTTAACCGAGAATGGATGCAGGATGAAGTCGTCACTCTGACCAATGCCTATCCAGACCACGAGGACATCATGGGTCCGTCTGGCCAGGACGTCGCACGGGTGATTGCCACATTCATGCCGGATCGAGGTGTCGCCTACACTGCAGAAGAGCAAATGCTGCCGGTGCTAGCAGCTTCGGCGCAAGAGCGGTCGAGCGTCCTCCGGCCCGTCAATCCTTTGGTAGCAGATCTGCTGCCCAGTGACTTGCTCGCACGCTATCCTTACGACGAGCATCCGCGCAATATCGCCTTGGTTCTCGCGCTGGCCGAACACTTCGGGTTGGACCGTGAACGAAGCCTGTGCCGGATAGCCGATCTTGTTGTGCCCGACTTGGGTGTTCTCAAAACCTATCCAGAAGTCCCTCACCTCGGCAGGCGTCTGTCGTTCTCGAATGGGATGAGCGCCAACGAGCGGGCAGGCTTTTTGTCCAACTGGGAGCGGCTCAACTTCGGGAAAATTGACCCGGACGAGTCCCCGACGGTGT
>CAYNOM010001444.1:0-1650 GCA_964398415.1 uncultured Polyangiales bacterium
GCGACGAGGCGATCGAAGACGGCGTGGAGCTAACCACGGACGGTGATGACTCGTTCCACGGCGGTCGCGCCATCTCACTCTCCGAGCATAGCTCCGACGTCGAGACGTTCGCGCGCGAGTACGCGACCCGATGTGGGCTCGGCTCGTGGCTGGCTGAGCACGTCGCGCTCGCGGCGTGGCTGCACGACATCGGCAAAGCAGACCGTCGTTTTCAGCTCATGCTCCGCGGAGGGAGCGAGATCACGTTCTTCAAGGACGAGACGCCGTGGGCGAAGTCGGCGATGTCGCCTGGCGCGCGAGAGGCCCATCGACTCGCACTGCAAAGGAGCGGCTACCCACGAGGTGCACGTCACGAGGTCCAGTCGCTAGCGATGCTCAACAGACACCTGCCCGCCCTGAACGAGCGTCTGAAGCGGCTCGACCCCACCAAGGAGCCTGACCTCGACCTCGTGCTCCATCTCGTCGCGAGCCACCACGGCTACTGTCGGCCCTTCGCCCCCGCTGTCGTAGACGAGAGCCCGGTCGACGTGACGCTCTCGAAGCACACGAGCAATACGTTCGGCGAGCTCGACTTCGCCTCCACAAGCTCGGACAACGGACTGCACCGCCTCGATTCGCCGTTGGCCGACCGCTTTTGGGCGTTGGTCGCGAAGTATGGGTGGCAGGAACTGTGCTGGCTTGAGGCGATCCTTCGTCTCGCAGACCACCGCGCTAGCGAAGTCGAGCAGACGAAGGAGGCATCACCATGAGTCGCATTCAACTCCTGGGCGTGGACGGCTCCAATCCGCTCGGTTTCCTCGCGGCGCTGGGGCTGTTCCGTGTCGTTCCCGGCGCGAGTCTTGGCTTCGCCGACGATGGTTCGTTTCGAGCCTTTGTCGACGTGCTCGATGCGAGCGAGTCAGACCTCGTAGCGCTCATCCTTGCCGACGCCGAAGCCGCTGCGAACACGAGCGCGCCGTGGCGCCTCACGTATACGAAGCCCGCAACCAAAAAGCGGGGACCACAGGAAGTAGCCGACCTCAAACCGCCGCCGGTCGATTTCAAGAGGTTCCTCGCAGGGTGCCTCGAGGCTTGGCGGGCGGGCAACGATGAGGCAGCCGCGTACGCGGCCGCGTATGGCACCGATATCGCTGTCGATGGCAAGGGCAACACCAAGCCCACCGCATTCCACTTCACCGCTGCAAATCAAACCTTCCTCGGCGCTGTAGAGGACATTCGCGCTTCGGTGACCAAAGAGTGGGTCGAGGTGTCCCTGTTCAAGGGCCACGGCGAACAGGAGGGCAGCAACCTTCGATGGGACCCGGGTGCCGAGCGGAACTGGGCCTTGATGGCGGAAAATCCGACCGACGACAGAACTCGCGTGGATGCCCCGTTGGAGTGGCTCGCATTCCGGGGCCTACCGCTTCTGCCAAGCTTTCCGCGCGGCGCGCGAATCGCCACCACCGGCGTCGTCGGTCGGGGCGACCATATGACGTTCACATGGCCGCTTTGGTCCATCCCGGCTTCGCTGCTGACGACGCGATCCGCGCTTCAAGTTGACTGGACCGGAAGTGTCAAGGAACGCGCGGCGCGCGGCATCTTTGCGGTTTGCAGTTCTGCGATCCGACGCACCAGTCAGGGTTTCGGCAACTTTGGTCCCCCCCACGTAAC
>CAYNOM010001445.1:0-1650 GCA_964398415.1 uncultured Polyangiales bacterium
CGCCCAGCGCTCGATCCAGCCGATCCAGGTGGGCGCGACGCCAGCAGCGATGTCCTCTCGGACGACGGGCACGAGCGGAGGAGAAACGGGGAGAGAGGCGTCGAGAACGCCGCTGATCGCGAGGGCCTTCGCGATCTGAAAGTACAGCGAGCGTTTTCCCGCGGGCTGATCGCGGCGGAAGCGGTCGACGACGTCAGCCGTCACGTGGTCGAGCCTGGGGCTCTCGTTGCGGAGCAGGAGCTCGCACAGGCCGCTCAAGTGCGACGTGCCCACGCGATAGCCCCACTGCTCGAGCGGCTGCAGCACTCGGGCTGCGACGGCGTCGACGGTGGCGGTTCCGAATACGCGCTTGGCGAGCACATCACGCTGAAAGTGACCGAGAGCGAGCACGTCGCGGAACCACCCATGCAGGTACGCCACTCCCGCGATCTCGAGTCGCACGCTTTGCGACACGCGCGGCTGATTGCGATCGCGAAAGGCGCGCGAGTGACGACCCAGTACATCGAGCCACTGTCCGTGGCTCCACGCCCAGAACGTCGTGCCGAACGTGAGGCACTCGCGGAGCAAGACGGCCATCGTCGCACCACGATCTGAACGCTTGCTCTTCATGAGGTCCAGTGCATCGCGGACGGGGCGCAGGAGCTCGGCGAGTGGGTGGCGTGGTCCGAGGTCATGCAAGCCGCAGCGCCGACCAGGCATTGAGCGCTCGGTCAGGTATGCGGTGATGGCCGTGCGCTCAGCGGCGGTGAGCTTATGTGCCCTTCGATACGTCGTTGCGGGTAGCGCGGGTTTCCATCGCTCCGCAGTGCGTGATTGCCTTGGCTTGGCATTCATTGCGGGGCTCGTGGTGTGCTGTCCGCTGCGAGCTCGCGAATGCGCCACTCATGGATCTGCGCCATCCCGTTTTCGAGCTTCTTGGCGAGATCGCGCCCCGACAGATGAACGTACTGCTGGGTGACGGACACGTTGCGGTGACCTGCGAAGCGCGCGATCTCGTGAAGGTCCCACCCGGCGCGAGCGAGGTCGGTCAGGCATAGATGGCGGAGGGTGTGAGTCGAGAACCGCGGAAGCTCGACGGCATCGGCGATGCGACGAACCACCTTGGACCAAGTCCAGAGGCTCAGGGGCTCGGCGTGGTTGCGATGTGACTCGGACAGGAAGAGCGGCCCACGCTTGCGCGAGAGATCACGCCGATGCGCGAGGTACGCCGACAGCAAGACGCCCGTCGTTTCTGAGTACGGCACCACGCGGTCCTGCCTGCTCTTGCTCGTCTCTGCACGAATACGCAGCAGCCGATGAGCGGGCTGGAGGTCCGACGAATCGAGTCGGCAGAGCTCCTCGCGGCGAAGCGCAGCATCGTACGCCAGCGCGAGCATGCAGCGATTGCGCACGCTGTCTTGCCGCGCATGTTCGAGCAGGCGGTGCCATTCCTCCTCGGAGGGGATCCACGGCAGCCGCTTGCGTCGAGGCAGCAGGCCGCGCTCGCGCCCGCCGCCCCCGAACCCCTTGCCGGCCGTGTACCGCCCGCGCCCCACGGGGTTGGCATCTCGGCGTCCCTCCTCGATCAGGAAGTCGAAGAAGAGCCGTACGGCCGTGAGGCGCTGCTGCATCGTCGCGTTGGACAGGCCCGATCCAGACTCCAGCGCGACG
>CAYNOM010001446.1:0-652 GCA_964398415.1 uncultured Polyangiales bacterium
TGACCACCAACATCGATCGAGGCGACGCCAGTCGGACCGAAGCGCCACTTTTCGTGCCTACGCCGGAAGGTATCTGTCCAGACGCGGCCTGGGTGCCCGTTGGACCGCGCGCGTCCCGCCGCCGCTCAGGAGACTGATGTGGACGATCTACTCAGCGTCATGTCGCTCCACGCGCTCGTGTATTGCGAGCGACTCTTCTACCTCGAAGAGGTCGAGCGTATACGCGTGGCTGACGCTTCCGTGTTCGCGGGGCGAAGGTTGCACGAGGAGATTGCACGCCCGACCGACCAGGAGGACGAGGGGGCCATCGAGCGGCGTACGTTCGAGAGCGAGCGGTTTGGACTGCGGGGCAGCGTGGACGTGCTCCGACGACGAAACGGCGCGCTCATCCCGTACGAACACAAGCGTGGACGCTCCGCTGGTCAGAAAGGGGCGCGCGAGGCTTGGGAGACCGACCGCGTGCAGGTAGGCGCCTACGCGCTCCTGGTCGAAGAGGCGACGGGGCAGCGCGTGGAGGAGTGCCGGGTGCGCTATCACGCGGATGGCGCGTTGATCCGGGTGCCCGTGGACGACGCGCTGCGCGAGCGCGTTGGCCAGGCTCTCGAGCGCGCGCGCGTTCTGCGAACCTCTGTCGAGAGGCCTCCGATCGCAA
>CAYNOM010001446.1:703-1650 GCA_964398415.1 uncultured Polyangiales bacterium
TCGCTGGCTCCGGTATGCCTGCCGGAGGAGGCTCGTCTGGCTGCAGACCCTGTTTTTCGGCCGATTCGGCTCCTCCCTCCACACCCTGAGGGCAAGGCGCTCCACGTCGTCGAGAACGGGATGTCCATCGGCCGGCGAGGTGAGGCGTTCGTGTTGCGCACGCGCGGTGCTGAGCGCGACGAGGTCGTCCCGTCGGCCGAGGTTGGACAGGTGGTCCTGCACGGGTTTTCCCAGATCAGCACGCAGGCGCTTCGACTCTGTGCCGATCAGGGCATCGGCGTGCACTGGGTGACCATGGGCGGCGGGCTCGTCGGTTCGCTGGCACCCTCTGCCGGTAGCGCCCAGAGGCACCTGCGGCAGTTTGGCGCTCTGACGGATAGTAAGCTCTGCTTGGCGCTCGCCATACGCCTGGTGACGGCCAAACTCCAGGGACAGCTCCGATGGCTGCTCCGAGCCACGCGAGAGCGCGTGCGCGACGAGGTCGTAGACCGCTCCCTTGCAATGCTGCGCATGATGTTGCGGCGTGTGGCTCGCGCGGCGAGCAGCGAGGAACTCCTTGGTTATGAAGGCAACGGCGCTGCGGCATATTTCGAGGCGCTGCCGACTTTGGTTCGCGATGACATCGATGAGCGCATGCGACCAAGCGGCCGACAGAAGCATCCGCCCACCGACCGCTTCAATGCTGCGCTCAGTTATGGCTACGGCATGCTCTACCGGGAGGTTGTGCAGGCCATCGTGGCCGTGGGCCTGCACCCGGGCTTGAGCTTCTACCATCGCCCTCGCACCAGTGCGCAGACGTTGGCCTTGGACGTCATGGAGATCTTCCGCGTGCCCGTGGTGGACATGGCCATCATGGCTGCGGTCAATCGCAGAACACTCGACCCCGACCTCGACTTCCGCGAGCTGCCCGGACGCGTGCTCCTTACCGACACGGGTCGGGCGAAAGT
>CAYNOM010001447.1:0-1646 GCA_964398415.1 uncultured Polyangiales bacterium
GCAGGACCTGCACCTGGTGGCGCTCCTGGAGCACCGGAAAAATGTCGGAGACGAAGAGTCCGAACAAGGAAGGACCAACGCCGACTAGCAGGTTCATGAGGGAATCGGTCGCGACTCCCAGGGCCAAGATCGAGTTCAGAATGCGCTCCCCACCGCTTGAGCCCCAAAGCCGCTCGAGCGCCAACGGATCGTCGGCTAGGTCCGTGAACTCCGTCGCCTTTTCAGTGAGACGATCGACGAGGTACGGTACGAGCACGATAACCGCCACGAACGCTGCAAACCAGGGCAGCGGTGAACGCCCTCCGTCCCCACGCCTTTTCTTGACGAGTAACAAGGATGCCCCAAGGAACGCCTGATCGGAGAAGGAGCCAACAACGATAAGCCAGGCGCGACGGGTGATGGCCTGCGCGCGCGCGACCACCCTTTCAGGTACGCTCCGCGCGAGCACGAGAGCCGCGACCCCCTGAGCGCCAAAGGGTGCAGGCTCGACACATAGTCCGATCAAGCGGGGTAGTGTCAGAGGTCCAAGATGCAGGGCGAAACGGCCGTCGTAGTCGACGTAATCGGAGTCCACACCAAGGATGTTCGGCAACCAGCCGAGCCCAATCAACACCAGTAGGACCGACACACTGAGCGCGATAGAAAGACCGTGCTGCAGCCCCTCCAAGAGCTTCTCTCGGTGGGCATCGTCAAGGGACCTCGACCAGGCGATGGTCGCGAGTAGCGCGAACGTCCGCGCACTATGTGACCACGCGTCAAGCCACCTGGCCGTTGTCAGCAAGTCGTGACGAAGCGCGGCCACCGTCGATAGCACAAAGGACGCGACGAGCGCCCACTCTAGGCGAGTCAACGGTGCGACGGCGCGCTGCCGCCACCACAGCCACAACACAAGCACAAAGGCGGGCTCGACGAAAGGTATCTCGAGGTTCCAAATGAGCTTGGTGCCGTAGGAAACTGGCAAGAGCAGCCCCACCACATAGCTCGGCCTTACGTGGACGCTTGGCTCGGCGCCCGTCATGGCGACCTAAGCTCGTCAAGGCGACCGATCGAGGACCAGAAGCTCATGACGGCCGCATCCGGCTCGAGCCGAGCCAAGGCAAAGGCCGCACCAGCCATCGGGCGGAGCGCTGTCTGCAGCATGAACCACCTCGAGTAGCCGTGCAGCTTCAGCACCCGCAGATAGCCCCGACCGTAAGAGCGCCCGCGCATTTGAATCGCCTGCCGCGAGGGAGGCGTCACCTGGGGATGACGCACGACGAACTTTGGGTCGTAGTAAATGCGGTGGCCGCGTTCGATACAACGCAGGACAAAGTCCGTCTCCTCTCCGGATCCCCAACGTGTACCGGAGCCTAGGCCGAGTGACTCATCGAACCCATTCAAGGCAAGGGCGACCTCGGTGCGGAAGAACAGGGTCGTCGAGAGCCCGCGGCGAAAGACATTGTGGCGGTCGACGAGACCCGGTTGGCGGTCAAAACGGCCACCACTCTCGTGTCCGTCTTCGTCACGACTCATGCCTGTGAGTCCTGCCAGAGCGGGGTTTGACTCGAAGAACGAGACGCAGCGGCTGACAACCTCGGGATCGTACCAGCAGTCGTCATCGGGAATCCCTACGAGTCGACCTCTCGCAGCGCGCAGCCCGACGTTTC
>CAYNOM010001448.1:0-221 GCA_964398415.1 uncultured Polyangiales bacterium
AGCTCCTCCTGCCGCTCCTGTATCCGGCGCCGACGCTCTTCGATAGTGCGCGTTCTCTCCTGCTGCAGCGCACCGAGCCGCGCGATGGCGTTCTTGCCGTCACCGGACTCAACGAAGGCGCGCTGAGGGCTGAACACGGCGATTTGGATCGCCGGGGGCCCTGCGGCCGTGTCCTGCGCCGCAACGGTCCCTGACACGCACAGCAGGCTCGTCATCACGAG
>CAYNOM010001448.1:231-1645 GCA_964398415.1 uncultured Polyangiales bacterium
TTCGTTTGGACGCACGGCGTCTGCCTTCGGCCGTCACCGCCCCGCAACGACCTGGCAATCAGTTCCGAGGTGTTTCGGGTCACGCTCGCGGCTGGGGCGCGTCAATGACCGCCCTGTTGGCCAGGCTGGCGTCACCGAGCTGACGTCGCTGGGCTTCCGGAAAGGGGCGCTCGCTGTCGAGCTGACGCTAGGGTTGCGGCCGCAGGACGCGCTTGCCCGTGACGCTCCGCGGCGTACGCGCGGCTGTAGGAGACCGCACGGTCTGACACGCAGGGCGTACCGCAACCACGTTCACAGCGGGTACGCGGCAAGCTCCCCTCGCGACCGACCATTGACTTGCCGGGACGCGTCCGAATATACAGGGGGTCGTGTGCCGCCCCACCTCGCGCATGCTTCCCTTTGTGGCGACTATCCATCTCGTCGCTCTTGGATGTGCGCAGCCGCCTGCTGATGGGCCTGCCGGCACAGCGGCATCGAGTCGGACCGCGCCGGTCGAGCGTTCACTGAGCCTGACGGCCCGCGAAGCCCCACCCATCGGTATCTCCACCGCCGGCACGGTCTGCGACGACGCCCTCTTCCTGGTCGATCCGCGTCACGCGGCCGTTCACGAGTTTCGCCTGAGCAATGGTGCGCGGGCTCGCGTTCTGGGTGGACCGGGTGACGGCGCGGACGCGCTCGCCTCTCCGCAAACAGCGGTTGCCGACTGCCGGCGCAACAGGCTGTATGTGAAGGACAGTCGCGGTCTTGCCCGCTTCGACCTCGAAACGGGCTCGCTCGCCGGACGTGACTCACCGGCGCCAGGGGTGAGCCTCGGCTGGAGTTTCATTGAGGACCGCTGGTTGGTGCTCCCAGGCTACTGGAGCCAGTCGCCTGGTGACCTCGCGAGCCGCCCACTCGAGAACGCTTTGCAGGGGTTCGCGATCGGAAGCCGCATAGACCTTTCAGCCGGTGATGGCGCCAGCCAGCCGATGCTCGACCTGATCTCCCCCTCGTGCCGCCAGGCGGGCGGAGACTGCTTTGCGGCGGCGGGTCTCGATCGACTGTCCACCGGGGGATGGGTCGGCTGCCAGGGGCATTCCGATCATCTTGGTGTCTTTGCGGACGATGGCGAATTGCTCCGCACGATCGACATCAGGTCGCCAGGTTTCAAGGACGACGGCAGCACGGCACGAGCATCAGCGAGTACGGACGCGCGCCGGCAATGGCAGCAGCGCAACAGCGTAGTCCGCTCTTGTTTCAGCTTTGGTGAGCACGTCGTGAGCGTGCACTACACGTTCACCGGTGAAGGTGGAACGCCGGAGACAGGCGGCGCCGTTCCTCACGTCCTGATGAATGTGCATCGGCTGGACGGCACGCCCATTGCCCTGGACCTCGAACTGCGCGACGTGCCCGTCGCGAGGGATGACGAGATGCT
>CAYNOM010001449.1:0-1644 GCA_964398415.1 uncultured Polyangiales bacterium
GCGCGGTGCGCAGCGACGACCTGCTGGGCCAGATATTTGCGAGCTTCTGCATCGGAAAGTAGCAATAGGTCCCGTGTCGTCCACGGATGTTCAAATAGAGCTTTTATAAACAAGCACCTAGGGTCAATATTCGTCCGGCGAGGTCCCCTGAGATCCAGTGACATCCAGGCTTAAATGGCCCACAGAATGGCCCACCTGGAGTAAAGTGGCCCACCAAGGCTTCTGGGCTGAAGGGAGAGACCGATGCCGCTGACCGATACCGCGCTGCGGGCCCTGAAACCGCGTCCGACCCGCTATGAGGTCATGGACCGCGACGGCCTCCTGTTGGAGGTGCTACCCACCGGTCGGATGACATGGCGCTACCGCTACACCCTCTTCGGAAAGCGCGAGAAGGTGACGTTCGGGCGTTACCCTGCTTTGTCGCTCGCGGAAGCTCGCAAGCGCCGCATGGAAGCTGAAGAGTTGGTCGCGCGGGACCAGAGTCCTGCGCGGATCAAGCGCCGACACAATACGCAGGCGACTGCTGCGACGGTCGAGCAGCTCGCCGAACGCTGGATCAAGGAAGTACTGAGGCTCGCAAACAAGAACGCCCGCCGGGACGAGACCTACCTCACGCGGGATTGCCTGCCGAAAATCGGTCGCTTGGCGCCGGCCGAGGTCACGACAGCTGACGTTCGATCATGCGTCGATCCCGTACTCGCCCGGGGCCATGGGCAGGCAGCCCGCGGGGTAAGGAGCGTGCTCAAGCGGCTTTTCGACTTCGGTCAAGGCTGCGGGGTGATGGTCGGGAACCCTGCGCTGGCACTTCGCCCAGTACATATCGCGCCCACCCGTTCTCGAAGCCGCACCCTCCAGGGCGACGAGATCAAGCAGTTCCTGGAAGCCGTGCACGGATCACGCATCAGCGTGCAGAACAAGCTTGCCCTGCACTTCCTGCTTCTGGTGCCGGCGCGCAAGGGCGAGTTGATTCGTTCGCGTTGGGAGAACGTGGACCTGGTCGCTGGTACTTGGGAGATCACGGCGTCGATCTCCAAGACCCGAGTGCCGATCCGCCACAAGCTCCCGCGCCAGGCGGTCGAGATACTCTCCAAGTTGCGAGCCCTGTTTCCGGGGCCGTGGGTGCTCGCATCGAGCCGGCGCTCAAGCCGGTCGCACATCTCACTCTCCCAGCTCAACAAGGCGATGGAATGCATCGATGAGCTACCCGAGGATGTTGTCGTCCATGATCTGAGGCGCACCATACGCACCGGACTCGCGGACCTGGGCGGTGTACCGAGTGAGGTCGCCGAACTTTGCCTCAACCATCGGCCGAAGGGAGTGGCTGGTACCTACGATCGGGCCGAGCGAATCAACGAGAGGGCTGCCGCGCTCCAGCGCTGGGCGGATCATGTCGATTCGCTTTGTGCTGCGGACAAGAGACTATCGCCTTGAAATAGGTTGGATGGGCAGGAGCGGCGGCTGCCTCCATGACCGAACCGGTCTGCCGCTCAACGCAGCGGATGGACTCTCGAGCTCATCCAACCGACGAGAGCAGCGAAACGCGCCACTCCGCGAGCAGGTCACCGCCAAATCCGCGGACTGGTCTTCGCTTGTTGGCGCTCACCGAAAACTGACCATCTCTGCTCGTTGAAAATTGACCAGGGA
>CAYNOM010001450.1:0-1642 GCA_964398415.1 uncultured Polyangiales bacterium
TTGGCCATTTTCCAGCGTGCATCCGTGGTCAGGTCGCGGCCCTCCGCGATGATGCGCTTGGAGGCGCGGATTGCGAGGGGTCCGTTGTGACAGATGGCTTTGGCGAGCTTCTCGGCCTCGGCGACGACGTCCTCGGGCGCCACCAGGCGGTTGATGAAGCCGACCTGATGCAGGCGCTCGACGGCGATGGGATCACCGGTGAGCGCGATCTCGTAGGCGAGCTTCTCGCCGAGGAGCGCGGGCAGCTCGACCAGGCCGCCGGCGAGGGCGACGAGCGAGCGCTTCACCTCGGGCAGGCCGAACTGGATGCCCTCGGCCGCCACGATCATGTCGCAGGCGATGACGAGCTCGAAGCCGCCGGCAAATGCGCTCGAGTGCACGGCAGCCACCAGGGGCTTTTGGCGCTTTCGACGCACGAGACCGCCGAAGCCTCCGCGCTCGGTGGCGAGCTCCGCGTCGCGTCCTGCGGCGATGGTCTTGAGGTCGGCGCCCGCGCAGAACACGGGGCCGTTTGCGGCCAGCACGCCGGCCCACAGCTCGTCGGTGTTCTCGAGCTCGTCGATGGCCGCTTCGAGCCCAAGCGCGAGCTCGCCGTTGACGGCGTTGCGCGCCTGGGGGCGGTTGAGACGGATCACAAGCAGGTTGCCTTTGCGCTCGGTGACGACGACGGGTTCGTTGCTCTCAGCCATGTTCGTGACCCTCCTCCTGGGAACGCGCTCGTTCATGGCGAATGGGGACGGCGGCGTCAACCGCGTGAAGGGCCAGTTCTGCTGCTTGCTCGGGCCAGTGGGGCTCGCTACGAGCGCCGCATGAGACCAGGCAAGCTCGAGGACGTTCTGTACGAGGTCGATCGGGGCCTCGCGTGGATCACCATCAACCGACCCGATCGCTACAACGCCTTTCGCAGTCGTACGCTGGAGGAGCTGATCCGCTGCTTCAAGGCGGCGTGGGCCGATCGCGAGGTGGGCGTGATCGCGCTGACTGGCGCTGGCGACAAGGCGTTTTGCGCCGGTGGCGATCAGAAGCAAAAGGCCGAGACCGGCGACTACGGCCCCTGTGACAGCGGTCTGTTCGAGGTCGAGGCCTTGCAGCGCGTGATCCGCGACGTACCCAAGCCCGTGATCGCGGCCGTCAACGGCGTGGCGATCGGCGGTGGGCACGTGCTTCACGTGCTCTGCGATCTCACCATCGCGGCCGATCACGCGCGCTTCGGCCAGGCGGGGCCCAAGGTCGGCTCCTTCGATGCGGGCTTCGGCACGGCCTACCTGGCGCGCATCGTCGGCGAGAAGCGCGCGCGGGAGATCTGGTATCTGTGCCGCCAGTACGATGCGAAAACGATGCAGGACTGGGGCCTCGTCAATCACGTGGTGCCGCTCGCCGAGCTCAAGAGCGAGGTGCGCAAGTGGGCCGACGAGCTGCTCGACAAGAGCCCCACGGCCCTGCGCTTCGTGAAGACGTCGTTCAACGCCGACAGCGAGTCGGTGGCCGGCATCGGCGCGCTCGCGTTTGCGGGGCTCGATCTGTTCGTCGAGTCGGACGAGTGCCACGAGGGCGTCGCGGCCTTCAACGAAAAGCGCAAGCCCGACTTCGGCAAGTTTCGGCGCTGAGGCTAGTGCCGTGCTCGTGCTCGTGCTCGTGCTCG
>CAYNOM010001451.1:0-1642 GCA_964398415.1 uncultured Polyangiales bacterium
AAGGCGTACGAACTGTCGGGGGATCCCGTGCTGTCCCTTCACGCGGCGGAGCAGTGCCCGGTTGGTGCGTACAAAGTCATCGACTTCATGGGGCACAACGCGCGCACCGTGGGCGAAGCGTTTCAGTACGCGTCGCGTTACTTTCGCTTGATCAATACCGCAGTGCGCTTGCCCATCGACGCATCGGGCGATCCCGTCCGCTTCGAGGTCGTCGACGATACGCGTCCGGAGGGAGTGACGCGTCCGTACGCCGAGTACTGCCTCGCGACGTTCTTGCTGCACATTCGCGGTGCGACGGGCGTCGCGTTTCCGATCCGACGCGTGCAGTTTCACCACGTGCGGCCTGATGACATCGCTGAGCACGAGCGGGTGTTCGGCTGTCCCGTCGAGTTCGAAGCCTCGCGCACGTGCATGCTGATCGGTCAGAAGGAGTGGAACTTGCCCACCACCAACGCCCAGGAGGGCGTGCTCGGGGTGCTGGCGGAGCATGCAGACCTCTTGCTCGAGCGACTGCCCAAGGGGCCGGATTTCGTCGAGCGCATCCGCGAGGCGATAAGTCAGAGTCTGCGGGGAGGCGACCCCTCGATCGAGAGCATCGCCCACGAGCTCGCCATGAGCCCGCGTACCTTGCAGCGGCGGCTACGCGAGCTCGGCTACTCGTACAACGCCATGATCGACGAGGTGAGGCAGGGCGCTGCGAGCCTCTACCTCGAGCAGCCGGACATCGCGATCGCCGAGGTCGCGTACCTGCTCGGCTTCTCCGATCAGAGCACGTTCAATCGCGCCTTCAAACGCTGGACCGGCGTCACCCCGAAGCAGTACCGCCGCGCTGGCCCTGCGGCCTTCCACCGCACTCCATGATGCGCTCTGTTTCCGACACGGCAATCCGCTTGGTGTAGGCTCTCCGCATGAAAAGCCTGGAGTTCTTCTTCGATCTGGCCTCGCCGTACAGCTATCTCGCGGCCACGCAGCTGCCTGCGCTGGTCGCCCGCACGGGCTGCGAGGTTGCATGGAAGCCGTTCGTGCTCGGCGCCGTGTTCAAGGCCACGGGCAACGACATGCCTGCCAAGGTCGACGCCAAGGCGCGCTTCATGCTGGCCGACCTGCCGCGCTGGGCGAAGCAATACGGCGTGCCCTTTCAGATGAGCCGCTACTGGCCGCTGTCGGCCATCAAGCCCGAGCGCATGATCCTGGTCGCGGCACGGGAGGGCAAAGACATCGCCTTGTCCTTGGCGCTCTTTCGCGCGATGTGGGTGGAGAATCGCGACATCAAGGCCGACCACGAGCTCGAGGCGCTCGCTGCCGAGGTGGGGCTCGATCCCAAGGCCACGCTGGCTGCCTGTGACGAGCCCGAGATCAAGGATCAGCTGCGTGCGCACACCGACGACGCGATTCGCCGCGGTGCCTTCGGCGCGCCCACGTTCTTCGTGGGACAGGAGCTGTTCTGGGGCAACGATCGCTTGCAGCACGTCGAGAGCGCGCTCGCGTGAGGCGCTGACGCTCGTGGTCGCACGCCGCCCGCGGTCAGCCGCCCTCGTCCATCGACGTAGGCATGGCTGGGGTGGTGAGGGCGCTTTGTCGGAGAGGGTGATCAAGGGTTCACGGGTGATCAGTTCGCAAGCTCGTCCGGGTCGGCGCGCTC
>CAYNOM010001452.1:0-1641 GCA_964398415.1 uncultured Polyangiales bacterium
CCGCAGCTGTTGGTCTCGACGACGCAGTCGCCGTACTGCTTGTCGACCTGGCCGTCGCAGTTGTTGTCGAGGCCGTCGCAGACCTCTTCGGCGCCTGAGTAGATGAAGTCGTCGCCTTCGTTGCAGTCGCCGGTGCACAGCGTCTGACCATCGCCGTCGAAGTCGCTCGGCAAGCAGCTCTCCTCGGGGCCGACGATGGGATCGTAGCTGCTGACGAGCAGCGAGTAGGCGCTGGGCGCATGCCCGAACACGGCGAACACGTGCTCGCCTGCGGGCAAGAGGTGATCCTCGCCCCAGCCGCCGCACATCGTGTCCATGCCCTGGCTGCCGCAGCCCTGGTTGAAGATGGACACGCCGAGCTCGCCTTGACCGGCCTGTGGCTCGCCTACCGGCCGCACCTCGATGCGCACCATGCGTGGCTCTGGCAGCGCGAGTCGGTAGAAGCGCTCGATGCCACCGCCGCTGCGAATCGGCGCGCCGCAATCGGGATCGCAGGAGCAACCCATCGGGCAGGTGCCTTGCACCCCGTCGTCGCAGGTGCAGGCGGGCGTGTATCCGTCGCCGCAGAAGACGTCGGAGAGATCGTTGAAGCCCTCCAGCGTGTGGTCGTAGCTACCCTCTTCGATCGCGAGCGGCAGATTGCACACGTCGCCCTGCTGCACCACGAGACACGTGGCGGGATCGATGCTGCCATTGCAGTCGTTGTCGACTCCGTCGCCGCAGTAGTCGGCCGAGGCCGGGAACACGAGCTGCTGGCAGCTCCCGTCGCAGCTCGCGCGACCCTGGGCGCAGGGGCCAAACTGGCCCTGCACGGTGCACGTCTGTTGGATGTCGTCGATGCTGCCGTTGCAGTCGTTGTCGACGCCGTCGCACGCCTCCGTCGGCGCGGGCACGGCTTGGCCCTGGGCGTTCGTGTAGCTCGGGTGCACGAAGTCGTTGGTGTCGTTGCAGTCGCCTGCGCACACGTCGAGGCCATCGGCGTCGCCATCGGGCAAGCTGCAGCTTCCATCCGCGTTGCGGGACGCGAAGGTGAGCTCGAAGGACGCGCCCGCGTCGCCCTCGACCACGAGTAGATAGCGTCCGGCGTCGAGCCAGAGCTGCATCTGATGATTCGTGCCCAGCCAGTGTTCGCCGTCGGTGGTGGACGCTGGGCATTGGGTGCCGGGCGTCCATCCGTCGACGCGGATCACGCTGCCGTGGATGCGGGTCTGGTGAGAAGCGCTGAGACGCAGGAAGACCTCGCGCCCATTCTCCGCGCCTGCGGGCACGTCGAACCAGAACAGCCGATCGGCGCTCGGTGAGGAGCCTGGGAGCCAGTAGAGGTCGTTGCGTTGACCGCCGGTGAAGGAAGCCGAGCGCAGGCCCGCCGAGATGTCGATCGCCACTTGGCAGGTCTCGCCGGGCTCGCCGCAAACGGGCTGCGCGGGATCCTCCACACAGCTCGGCAGACAATCGGGATCACTCGCATCATCTGCGAACTGGTCGCAGTCGTTGTTGGCCGGATCGTCGCAGTTCTCGTACTCCCCGCAGGCCTGGGAGCCGCAGCCTGGATCGCAGCCACAGGGGCTGCCATCCGCGAGCATGTCGCAGCCGCCGGAGACATCGCAGCTGCATCCACCGCTGCCGCCGCCCGTGTCGCCG
>CAYNOM010001453.1:0-1641 GCA_964398415.1 uncultured Polyangiales bacterium
CTCCTTGTCAGCCTGCGGCGTCGAGTCAGCCTGCATCGCCTTTTCGCACACGCCGGGAGCTGCGAGCTTCGGTACGCATTCGACACAGAGGAGGAAGGTCGGACCTGCGAGCCGCAGCTTCGCCGGGATGGTCGCATCCTTCGGGTGCCAGAGCTTGAAGCCCTTCGTGGGCAGCTTGCCGAGGCCTGCGATGTCCGAGGGCGTAGCGCAGTGCGCGCAGGCGAGCCTGACATCCAGCTCGGAGAGGGCTGCGACGTGCGCGACGATGACGTAGGTCCGACCATTCGCCTTCTGCACCTTGAACTGGAAGGACGGCGGCTTGAGGATCTGCGCGCGGTAGAGCGCGTCCTGCCACTTGAGAAAGCGGATCGCGGTCTGGTTGTCGAGCCCGAGCGCGTCGCGGAACTTGCGGATGATGGCGATGTTGCTGCTCATGATCAGGTCCCCAGCGGCTTGCGTACGAGGCCAATGAGCACGACCTTCGGCGGGCGCTGCCGACAGGCTTCGTGAGAGAATTCGAGACGTACGTGATCTGTGTTGTGGAGCTGTGTGGACGGAGCGTCGCAGCCGATCGCAGCACGGAAGAGCTGCAGCCGTTCTGTCTGCTGCTCGGGCGTCGCGTCCGGGCCGAGCGGTGCGACGAGCCCGTCCCACGCGCGCATCAGCAGGTTCACCGGCTGCTCGAAAAAACGCAGGTCAGCGTTGACGTGCAGGCAGACCGTACCAAGGTCATCAGCGTCTCGCCGATCATCCGGCACGACGAAGAGCCCCTGCACGATCCAGTTCTCGTGCGACGGGATGCGCCCTTCGATGGACTCCGAGATGCGCCGCGGATCTGAGACGACGCGGAAGAGGCTGGTGATCGATTCCTGCTCGACGATCTGACCCGTGATCGGGATGAAAAGTCGTCCGGGCTGCCCGGGCACAGGCACCGCCGAGCGATAGAGTGTCGAGGGAGCATCGGGATCGAGCGTCTTGTCGGCCATGTCACGACTCCTCGCTGCTGATGGGACGGCCACTGACGTCGACGAGGCCGCCTGCCTTGCGTGCGGCACGCTCAGCCTTGATGGCCTGCTTCTTCGCCTCGTACTCGGTCTCGCCGACCATCCACGCGGGCGCGCCTTGGAACTGCTCGACCGGAATGCCGTCACGGTAGGGGTGGTAGGGCAGACGATCCTTGTCGCCGAAGCCACCCTTCGTGAGGTTGTCGGCCGTGAACACGCCGAGGGTGTCGACGAGCGTACCGTGCGTCTCCTTGCCCATGCTGCGATGCATGTCGCCCTTGCGCATGAGGGTGACGGACTCGCCGTGCTCCGTGCACTCGATCATCGACGGATATTCGCGCGTGAGTTCGATGATGGCGCGCTCGGTGATGCGCTTGCGATCGGGATCGAGTCCCGCGATCGTCACCGTGACGCCCGCACCCGGACGCGTGCGCTGCAGCGCGAAGAGCAGGTCGCTCTTCAGCTTCTTGAGCCCGGACCAGTCCTGCAGAACCTTGAGTGGCGACCAGCTCATGAGAGCAGCCCCAGATCCGGTGCGTACTCGTGCCCGGGCGACGCTCCGACGATGTCGCAGACCGGCGGCGTGACGGTGCCGAGGATGTCCTCTTCTTTCAGCAGCACGAGAGCGTGCCCGTCC
>CAYNOM010001454.1:0-1640 GCA_964398415.1 uncultured Polyangiales bacterium
GCCTGGGGACCGTTCGTCGATGGTGGCTACCTGACGGAGGTCGACATCAAGGTTCAGCTGAAGGCGACGACGCAGGCGCTCCCGAACGTAGAGCGCTCGTGGTCGTACTTTCTAAAGGGGATCACACGCTATGAGGCGCTGCGCGCGGAAACCGTGGCCGCCGCCCGCATCCTGGTCGTGTTGTGTCTGCCCGACGACGCATCGGAGTGGCTCTCCCAGACGGAGGATGAGTTGAGCGTCAAGCGCTGCGCGTACTGGCAGAGCCTCCGTGGCGCCCCGCCGTCCGCCAATCGCAGCGGAACCACGGTGTACCTACCGCAAGATCAGATCTTCAGCGCGGATGCCCTACTAAGCTTGGCCGGGCGCCTCTCGCGCCGAGACTTCCCGAGTTATCCCGCTGTATGACGCCCACGACACAGATCGCTCCGACGGACCTGCGCGACTATGCGAAGTCGGAGGGTTGGGTTCTGCTGCAGGAGGCCATCTCAGACCGCCTCTACGTCATGAGCCACCCGACGCTGGCGCAGCGGCAGCTCGTCTTTCCGATGGACGCGGAGGCCGCTGGATACGCGGACGCTGTCGCCTCGATGATCGACAAGCTCGCGGACATCGAAGGCCGTCCAGCCGACGCCATCGTCAAGAGTCTGAGCGAGCTGCGTGATGACGGGGTGACCTTTCGCGTGAGCACCCCCGCATTCGACGAGGCGTACCTGCCGCTGACGCTCGCCAGCTCGATGGTGGCAGGGGCCGAGCAGCTGCTGCGAGCCGCCGCGTGCACGGTGCTGAAGCCGAGAACGCATCACCCACGTCTCAGTCGAAGCGAAGCCCAAGCACTGCTCGATGTCGCTCGCTTCCGTCACACCTCGCCGGGGAGCTTCGTGCTCAGCGTCTCTTGTCCGGTGCACGCGATCGAGGCGCAGTCCGCGCTCGCGTTCGGAGAAGACCGCGACCCCTTCGTTCGGCGCGTGACGACCACCATGAAGGCGTCGCTCCAGAACCTGGTCCGCGCCATCGAGACCGACGCGCTGGACTCGTTCGTGGATGAAGCTCGACGTAGCGAGACCCCACTCATCTCGTCAAACCTGTGTGAAGCCATCACTCGCTTCGGCGACGAGACGCTCAAGAATGCGGTGGACATCGGGTTCCGGTGGGCGCCTGTCCTGCCGCCCCCGGTCGGCGAACCGAGGGTGACCACCGTCCGCATCCAGCGCGACTACTTCGCGCGAATCGAAGAGGTTCGCCGTGCGCTCCGCCCGAGCGAGGATCACATCGAGGACGCGTTCGTGGGCACCGTGGAGAGGCTCGACGGCGAGATGAGTGAAGACGGGCGGCGCTCGGGGGAAGTGATCCTATCTCTCCTCTTGCCCGAAGGGGAGCAAGTGCGCGTACGTACGAACCTCGACGCCGACCAGTATGCACGCGCCGATCGGGCCCATATGTCGGAAGGCGCATACGTCATGGTCACAGGGAGACTCCACCCGGGAAGACAGCCTCGTCTTCTGAGTGCGCTCCGGACGTTTGATCTGGTGCAGCGTCCGGATACTCGACACGAATGATTGCCCATCCGACCCCCGCGCACGCGCCACTGCTCAGCGTGGTGATGCCCGCCTACAACGAAGAGGCGACGGTGCTGGCCACCA
>CAYNOM010001455.1:0-1639 GCA_964398415.1 uncultured Polyangiales bacterium
AAGACCTCTTCTTCATCGACATGGCAGGCAACGCCTTCCTGCGCGATCAGGGTCTGCTGATCTGGGTTACGGGAAGAAGAGATGCGCAGAAAATTCAGGCCGCGCGGGAAACACGAAGAGCCTTTCAGCCGACCGGCTTGCGAGTGGTCTTCACTCTCCTCTGTCGCCCGAACTTCGTTCAGAAGGACTATCGCACTCTGGCGGAGATCACCGGCGTAGCTCTCGGCACCGTGCAAGGGGTCATGCGAGACCTCCATCAGGAGGGGCTCATGATCCGAAAGGGCCGGAAAGAGAGGCGTCTCGTCGACCTCGACCGTCTCCTCCACGAGTGGGCGTTGGGCTATGCGCGCGATCTCAAGAATCGCTACCTGCTCGGTCGATACGAGACCATGGCGTTCGACAAGTGGAAACAGGCCGACCTCCAGCCTCATCAGGCCGCCTGGGGCGGGGAACCCGCTGCTGCCTTGCTCACCGGCTATCTCAAGCCGGAGACACTGACCATCTGGGCGGACAAGGTCCCCCCCCGATTGATCGCCGAGCTTGGGCTGCGTCTGGCCGAGAAGGGGCGAGTCGAAATTCGCCGGCGATTCTGGAAGCCAGAGCTCCTTGTCGGACCCGACGAAGCACCGGGCACCGCCCCGTTGACGAATCCTCGGGAGATCGTCCCAGCGGTGCTCGTCTATGCCGAGCTCCTCGCGATCGGAGATGCGCGCACGATCGAGACGGCGGAGAGACTTCGCGACGAGTGGATCGATGGACCTTTCCGACGTTACCGCGCTCACACCGCTCGCTGAGGTCGTTCGCGACGTGCAGCGCGTCGCCGAGCGAGCCGAAGTCGAAATCTTCATCGCTGGTGCGATTGCGAGAGACCTCTGGCTCGAGTTCGGATACGGCCTCCCAACTCGTCGTGCGACTGAAGATCTCGATTTCGCTGTGCAGTGCGAGAGTTGGGAGCAGCTCTGGAGACTCTCCGAGGGTCTGCTTGCAGCTGGCTTCCAGCGCCCCGCTGCGGAAGCGCGGCATCGCTTCCGGCATTCCAAGGGAACACTGATCGACATCGTGCCGTTTGGAGGCATCGAGCGCCTGGATCGCACCATTGCGTGGCCGCCCGATCAGACCCAAGTGATGAGCCTCGTCGGATTTCGAGAAGCTCTGGGCTCGACGGTGACCTTCGTCCTACCCGGACAGGTCACAGTTCCTGTCGTCTCACTGCCCGCTCTCACTGCGCTCAAGCTGGTCGCTTGGAAGGAGCGCGGGACTCTGGCGCCGCGAAAGGATGCGCACGACCTCGAGTTGATCGTTCGGAATTATGCCGATGCCGGCAACCGGGACCGGCTTTTCGAGGAAATCCCCGGCCTCCACGAGCGCGCCAGCCCTGATCTCGAGCTGTGGGGCGCGGAGCTGCTCGGACGTGACCTCGCGACGAGCTCCAGCGAAGTTCTTCACGAGAGCCTCGTTTGGATTCTCGAGGCAGAGTCGGATCCGGCAAGCGACCTTCGACTGGCGGTCGACATGAACCGACACGACGTGGAGAAGGCGCGCCAGTTTCTTGCTGCGCTTCTGAGGGGTCTGTTGGCGGTGCGGGACTCCGATTAGGAGCACGCGGAGATCCGAACCGAGTCGTCACGAAAGCTCTACC
>CAYNOM010001456.1:0-1639 GCA_964398415.1 uncultured Polyangiales bacterium
TGTCGAGCGACATTGCATCACAGGTCCTGTCCGGAAGCGGGCGCCCACCTCTCATTGCAGCAGTGCCGCATTCCCTCCTCGAGTTCGTGGTTCGGTGGTCTGCACTGAGCATCGCGCTGACCGCGCTTGTTTGGTCTCTGCGGCGTCTTCGGACGAGGGGTTCGTCGCAAAGTGAGGCGCGCGAGCGCGTGGTGTAACGAGGCTTGGTGCAGATGGAACCGTGAACAACCTCCTGATCAACTACACCTAGCGGCCGCCCCACACACGGTGATCGCTCAAGGTGCGGCGGGTTTCACCTGCACGGGGCAGGGTCGCTTGTTGAACCGTTCGGAAAAGGCTGGACTCGCGACCTCGACTCTGAGACTCTTTGTCCCACAGACGGTGTCCGTAACGAGAGCGCCGTTCCGGTCAAGGACCGCGACGTTCTCAAGGATAGGGTAGACAGCATCGCGCGTACGGGACGTTGGGTCCGACCACGCGACCGGTACAATGAACGGCCGAATAGCAATCGCTGAACGTGCCCGACCTGCGAGGCGCGCCACTTCGCGACGCTTGCCGCGACTGCGCGTCTCGTGTGGGATTCCGCGTCGGTAGCGCAGCGTCGCGGTGTAGCGAGTTATCTTGGGAAGTGCCTGATGCGCTGGTGCGCCCTGCCGCACTCCTTGCGACGCTCACTGGAGGCTCGCTGTGAATACCACGAACGAACTGATTCAATCGCTACAGGACACGTGGGGACAGGTCCTCAACGTCTTGCCGCGCCTCGCACTGGGCCTGCTGCTCCTGATCGTGGGATGGGCGCTGGCACGGATGCTGCGCAAGGGTGCCATTCGCCTCTTTCGCTTCCTCCACGTGGATCGACTCGCCGAGCGGGCGGGCCTCGAGGACTTCCTCGTTCAGGGCGGCGTGCGCTTCACCACGGTGACTTTGTTCGCCGGTGTCGTGTACTGGCTGGTGCTGTTTGCAACCTTCGTCGCACTGCTCGACGTGCTGGGACTTCAGGCGGGTGAGGAGCTGCTCGGGCGTGTCGTGCATTTCCTTCCGAATGTGGTACTCGCGGTGGTGATACTGATGTTTGGCACGATGCTTTCCCGCTTTGTCGGGTCGCTCAGCTTTACCTATTTGAGCAACGTCGGGAGCTCGGCCGCCGCACCGATTTCTGCGCTGGCGCGGTATGCCGTCCTCGTCTTCGTGATTGCGATGGCCGCCGAACAGTTGGCGCTTCGGAGCGAGATCTTGGTGTCCGGATTCCAGATTGCCTTCGGTGCCTTGTGTTTGGCCCTCGCGCTGGCCTTCGGCCTCGGGGGCCGCGAGTGGGCGGCGCGGCTCCTCGACAAACACCTCGGAGGGAAGTGAGGTCGCCATGATCATTGACTGCCACGTCCACCTGAATCACTACGAGGACGAGAGCAAGGACGCGCTGGACCAGCAACTCGAGAAGTTGCGTAGCACGATGCGACGCAATCGAGTTGACGTGTCGGTGATCCTCACCTCGTTCAAGGATGTACCGGGTCGCCCGTCCACGGCGCGCGTGGTGGAGGCGGTACGCGGCTTCGACGACCTGCGTGTGGTTGCCGGTCTCAACTACGAGACCTTCGGAGAGCGCACGCTCGAAGAACTCCGGGGCTATCTCGAGCGCCGG
>CAYNOM010001457.1:0-290 GCA_964398415.1 uncultured Polyangiales bacterium
CCTGCGGCGGGCCTTCGGGTTCACCGCGCTCGGGTTGGGTGCGGCCTCTGCGCTCGCATCAGGGATCGCATTCAAGCTGGCGAAGGACGACCTCGACGCGGTGACGCGCGAGTGCCGGGTACCTGGAGCCTGTGATCCCCGCGTGGATGGGGCTGAGACCCGCGAGAGCCGCCTGGATTCACGGCATTTCGACGCCGAGTACCGCACCTATCAGGTGACCCTCGGCGTGGCGATCGTCGCGGGGGCCACCGCCGCCGGCCTCTTCGCCTGGCAGTGGTCGACGGGGCGCG
>CAYNOM010001457.1:300-1635 GCA_964398415.1 uncultured Polyangiales bacterium
CAGGGTCGCGCTTTCGTCGCGCGCGGTGACACTTCGGTACGAGCTGTGATGGCCGCAGTGCGAACGGAACGCGGGATCAGAAATCATCAGGCCTGAGCCGCGTGGCTCGGTCTTCGCTGGGAGTGACGACGCGCGCGGGCACACGCTTTTCGCGCCTCACCTCGGGGGCCGGCCTTCGCTGCGCGCGGTTCGACGGAGCTGCAGGTAGACGCTTCGTAATTTCAGGTGACTCGGGTGGCTGGATGGGAGCCGGCAAGGGCTCGTCAGGTAGGGGTGTGCTGGAGATCGTCGCGGGCCGAGGTGCGATCTCTTTCGCAGCGGGTTTTGGCAGCGCGTGCTGGGTATCGGCACCACGAGGCTCCTTGGGTGCCAGAAAGAAGGCTGCTCCGGCAGCCGCCAACAACAGTGCTGCAACGAACAGCCACGGGCGCCTTCGTAGCGAAGCGACTAGCACCTCCGGCGTGCGCTCCCCCGCGATCCAGCGCTCGAGCGCGGCAGCGAAGCTCTCTACGTCCTGAAACCGTGCTGCAGGATCGCGCGACAGTGCCTTCTCGACCATGGCGGTCAGCGCCGCGTCGAGGTGGGGAGCCTTCTGCAAGAGCGGCGTGGGGGGCTCAGTCGCCATCCGGATCACGAGCTCGTGATCATTGCGCGCATCAAAGGGGCGTTCGCCGCTCAACGCCTCGTAGAGAATCACGCCCAGTGCGTACACATCGGCCCGCGCATCGACGTTCGGCTCGCCGCGCAGCTGCTCGAGGGGCATGTAGCTTGGCGTGCCGAGAATGTAGCCGGCGCGCGTGCGCCCCTCGGACGCGTCGCGCGGGACGATGCGCGAGACGCCGAAATCGAGCACCTTCGGCACGGGGGGCTCACCGCTCGCGGTACGTGCGAGGTAGATGTTGTCAGGCTTGAGATCCCGATGGATGACGCCCTGTCGATGCACCTCGGCCACGCCGCGCATGGCGCTGACCATCAAGGGCACCGCCTCGTCGGGCGGGAGGGCGCCGCGCTTGATGCGCTCCCACAGCGACTCGCCATGCAGGCGCTCCATCACGAGGTAGGGTGTCTCGCACTCGCCATCGACGTCGTAGATGTCGACCACGTTTGGATGTCGAATGCGACCCGCCGCGCTTGCCTCGCGCACGAAGCGTGCGACCCGCTGCTGTTTGGGCTTGCTGCTCCCCTGTTGGGGCAAGAGCACCTTGATCGCGACTTCGCGGCCCGTCCCCCTGTGCCTGGCTGCAAACACCGCCCCCATGCCGCCCGCACCCAAGACCTCGGTCAGCTCGTAGCGTCCATTCAGGATCTCGCCGACGCGCGGGAGGGGCGAGGTAA
>CAYNOM010001458.1:0-1632 GCA_964398415.1 uncultured Polyangiales bacterium
CGAAAGAACGATCCGCTGGGTGAGAGCCTTGTCGGGTTCGCTATCGGGCACGAGTCGTCTTACGGCAAGTACAAGGAGGGTACCGCGCTCCGCCGCATGTATGAATTTGTCAACGGCAACCTCTTCGATCGAGTCCATGACGCTCAGAAGGCGATCGACTACGTGGAGGAGTCGACTCGCTCCGGTACCTTCACCATGGACGAGCTCGACAGCCGCCTCGATGGGTTGTACGAGGCGCTTGAGACGCCAGACGACAACGAGGGGGGCGCCAGCAAAGCAGATCTACGTGCCACCATCATGGGCTTCGCCTTCGGATCGATGCTGCGTGAAGGCGAGTTCGCAAACGGCAAGGAAGCCGGAGACTGGCTGCGGAAGTGGATTGGCGGTGAGGGCAAGGTCGATGTCAAGTACGACAATAAAGGCACTGAGGGCGGTGCGCAGGGAACCGCAGAGTGAGACAGCTCAGCCGGCGCTGCTATTGGTACTCTCGCTCGCCCTGCTGGTTTCGTGCGACGACGGGCGAATGAACACGGAGAACTTGAGGCGGGCAAGACCGCCCGGTTCACCTGACCCGTACTCGTGTGACTCGGACTCCGACTGCGTGTTCGCTCCTCTCATCATGGAGGGCGGAGTCTGTTGTTATGGAGGTGCCAATGCGCAGTCCCGAGCATATTACGAGTTCATGGAGCGTGCTCGAAAGCAGCGCTGCAGCGAAGTCTGCTGGGAGGACCATATGCATCCTGCCTCTCGTGAGGTCATCGTGCTCGACGCCAAGTGCGAGGACCATCACTGCAGGTGACACCGACCTCCCGGCGGTGACCTCCGGCTGTTGACGCCCCCGCCTGCTGAGGTCGTTCGTGCCTGTTCCGCCCACGCGGCGTGATGTGCTTGGGCTCGGCGGTCCCGTGGTGGGCATCGCGGAGCGTAGACGCGAGCGGGGCTGCGCTGCGGCCCGGTCCCTTTGGGGGCGAGTGGGGACTGGGGGCGAGTGGGGACGGTCCTGCATGACTGAAAGATGGCGGCGCCGCTGGGACGCGGCGTGCGAACGCGGTCTCGTCCGGTCGCGAAGAGTGGAAGATCTGGACGGAGCCTACGACGACGGTCCGGTTGACCTGCCCCGCTTCTTCGGACCACGGATTACTGGACAAGCACCTCACCGGCGTGTGTAGGGTTTGTGGCAGAGAGTCGTGACGGAGAGTCGTGACGGACTACGTTCATACGTTGTCGCCAGCCGAACGACGGTCGTCGATTGTTGCACTTGCGCCCTCCGGGCGCGGCGGCGGGGCGTGCGGACGCGATATGAAGAGCCCACTCGAGCACGCCGCGTGCCGCGCGGATGCGTGTACTTGGGCTTGCAACGAAGACGGTCGCCGCCAGCGAAGACGGTGCCGCACGCGCACGCGCCGCAAGTTGACGTAATGATCGTTACGTCAAGGCCCGGCCGAGAACCCCGGCGCGTTGCGTGCGTTGTGCTCTGTGGTTGCGCCGGGGCCTGTCGCAGAACGGCCCTTCGTCGTCTGCGCGTGGTGGCGCGGGGGATCAGCGCCGCCGCTGTCCGACGCCGCCGTGGGAGGCGTGAAGTGGAACCAGACGTTCATGCCCTGACGGCGGTAATCGTTTGCATGCCCCAAG
>CAYNOM010001459.1:0-1631 GCA_964398415.1 uncultured Polyangiales bacterium
CCTCGGCGATGACGTCCATCTCGAGGGTGTGCGCGAGTGAGATCAGACCCTGCATGACGGCGCGGGAGCGAGGGTCGCTCGTGATGTCGGTAAGCAGCGAGCGGTCGATCTTGATCGTGGAGAAAGGCAGGTGGGTGACGTAGCTGAGGGAAGAATAGCCGGTGCCGAAGTCGTCGCAAGAGAGCCTCAGGCCGAGCTTGACCAGCGCGCCGAGAACTTTCGCGCAGGGATGCTGCGACGCTCACTCGGCATGAAGCGCCACTGGTGACGCACATCGAGCTCAGCAGTCACGCGCGCAGGGCCATCGAATCGCTGGTTGTCAAAGTACTCGGCCCGCCACGGAGGCGCCGCGCTCTTGATCCCGACGATGCCGAGCGGCCCCACGATGCTGATCGCGGCGAGCAGCCCGATGAGCCTTGACGCCGAGAAGAAAGCACGCGACTCGGCCACGGTGTCAGCGCCCATGGGGGCCTCGAGCGGGCGAATGCCCTCCCATGGGACGCACGCTGTTGAGCAGGACGCCGTCGCGCTCCACGCGCATGAGCTCTGGACCTGCGCGCAGGTGACGGGCCTGGCGATGACAGTTGTGACGCGTATACGCCATGAAGAACTCTGCGCGCTTCGTCTTGTGGGGCGCCTCGATCCGGAACGGACCCATCGTCTGGCCATCCAAGTAATGGAAGAAGCTAGCGCCACAGGTCGCAATCACGTGTTCACGGGAAACGTAGTCGAGGGGATCCTTGCGCCACAGATGCTCGGCGAGCTTTCTGTGCATCTCGTTGTACGAATGGCCGTAATAGTCGAGCTCCCAACGACCCGCGGCGGCAGCTAGCCCACCTGAAGCCCAGTTGTAGTAGACGTACTGGTAGGGGTGAAGCACGACGAGGCCGCGTGCGGGGTGCGCCACACCGATCGTTGCAATGCCAACGGTAGCGAGCAGCGCGACTCGTCCGCGCGCCTGCGCCCAGCGCATCAGCCGCGAAAACACCACACCCGTGGCCACGCACGCCATGGGCACGATGAACAAGACGTGACGCATCCCATCGTACACGGGCGTGTGCCGTAGGAGCGCGTAAGCCGGCGGCGCGAACACGCCGACCACGACGAGTCCGCGGGCGAGTGGCAACGGCTGGCCACGAAGGACAGCGCGACCCGTGTCGAGACAGACTCGCGCGAGCTCGCACGTTGCGCCAAGCAAGACGAGCTCTGGGAGCTGACGCAGCAAGTATTGCAGCAGGTAGTCCCAGGGTAGCCTGGACACCGTGAGGAGCTGTCCGTCGAAGAACGTCGTGCCTTTCCAGGCCGAGTAGTTACCAGCCGTCGTCAGCGCCGAGCGGACGTTGTGAAGCGGTGCCTCAGCTGCCCACGGCCATAGAACGAGCAACACGACATAGGCTCCACCGAGACAGCCAAGCACAACAAAGGCAAGCCGCAGCAGCTTGCCTGGCTCGCGAGTGCTGCCAGCAACGAGCGAATGAAGGCCGAAGATCAGGGCCACGGCCGCGAGGTAGCAGAAGGCCAAGAAGCCCGCGATGCGCACGCCTGCCGCAACGCCCAACACCACCGACGCGGTGACCCAGCGCCCAAGCCGCGCTTGCGGCAGGTCGATAGCCACCCTGGCAATGGCCCAG
>CAYNOM010001460.1:0-1631 GCA_964398415.1 uncultured Polyangiales bacterium
GTGGCGATTGGCTCGAGCCCTATGTGTGCGGGGCATGTCGGGTGCTAGCTTTGCCCGGCTCGCGCGCTCACGGGGTGGTGCCGTGGCGCAAGCGCTTGGCGGCGATACCGAGCTTGCGCAGCGCTGCGCACTTTGCGCGCCTGCTGAGACCGCTTCCCGCGATCCCTCGCGCGAGCGCCTGGTTGGAGAGCCTGGGCGCTGGCGTGCTTCACTTGCCCTTCCAAGCCGGGTTTCTCACGTCCATTCCGACAATCTATCAACCCCACGATCTACAGCATCGACACCTGCCGCAATACTTCACCAGGTGGGAACGCGCCGTTCGAGAGAGCCAGTATCGAACGCTGTGTGCGCAGGCGCAGCGGGTGGTGGTGGGCTCGACGTGGGTGAAGCGCGACCTCGTCGACCAGTACGGTTTGGCCGCCGATAAGATCGCAGTCATCCCCTATGCACCGCCAGGAGGACTTGAGGGAGATTCGGGAGAGGTTGGGTCTGCCTTCGCGCTTCGTATTCTACCCCGCGCAGACCTGGCCCCACAAAAATCACCTAAAGCTCATCGAGGCAATCGCTGAGTTGCGTCGACAAGGTCTGGTGGTGAACCTGGTTTGCTCCGGGACCCGCAACGAGCACTATGCGCGCATCGGAAAGCGAGTCGCAGAGCTCAATCTCGGGGGCCAGGTCTGGTTCGTGGACTATGTGACCCCCACGGAGCTGCGTTGTCTGTACCGCCTAGCACGAGGCGTAGTCATCCCGTCGAAGTTTGAGGCGGGCAGCTTCCCGCTGTGGGAGGCGTTTCACAGCCGCACGCCAGCTGCGTGCTCCAACGTCACCTCCCTGCCGCTGCAGGCTGGGGACGCGGCTCTGTTGTTCGACCCCGACGATGTGCAGGCGATGGCGCAGGCGGTGTTCCAGTTGTGGACCGACGACGCAGTCTGCGCTCGCTTGGTTCGACTGGGCGAGCGACAGGTTCAGCTTTTCACATGGTCGCGCACGGCTAGGCACTTTCGGGCGTTGTATCGACAGGTCGCAGGAATCGTGTTGAACGACGAGGACCGTCAGCTGCTGTCGGCGGATCCTCTGATGTGACACCCTCCTCTACTCATGAGGTTCGAGGTCATTGGCGTTCGTGTATCGGCGGAGCACGCGCGGGACGTACCACAGCAATGGGAGCAGCGAGATCGTCGCGTAGGCGACCGAAGTTCCGATGGGGACCCCGGCGACCCCAAGCCTGTGGGCGCCGACACTCTTCGCGAGTAGGGCACAGACCGCCATGGCAGTCGCGATGATGGCCTGAAAACGGATCTCACCGATTCCGTTCAAGAACATGGCGGCCGTCGTCCCCAGGGATGCGAGTATGGTCCACACGGCCAGCGCAGTGCAGAGGCTTGCGCTGGGGATAACGCTCGCATCGCCGAGCCAAACCCGGAACAAGGGCTCCCGGGCAATCACGATCAGTGCGCACACAGCCGCGCTCGAAACCCCGGCAACGATCAACGACCGACGCAGGGTCTGCACGATCCAGTTCGTGTCCCCGCGGGCGAGTGCCTCGCCGTAGGCGGGCCAGAGGCCAGCGAACATCACACTGGTGAGAGACGAGACGACGAGAAAGACTCTGCTAGCGACCGAGAACTCCG
>CAYNOM010001461.1:0-517 GCA_964398415.1 uncultured Polyangiales bacterium
CGCGCGCTCAGTGTGCGCCGCATGTCCGCGAAGGCGCGCCATCCGCGTTTGCGTTCGAAGACCAGCACTTCGTCCACGTCAGGATGCCCGCGCACCAGCGAGGCGGGCCCGGGCTGCAGGATCCAAGTGATGCGGGTGCTGGGTGAGCGGCGCTTGATGGCCGTCACCACCGGAAGCACGTGCACGGCGTCGCCAACCGCCGTCAGCATCACAATGCAGATGGTGCGGGGGAAGTCAGTCACAATCCAATTGGGTGCGCTAGATTGCAGGGCATGCGGATGCGTGTCCCGCCCTCCCGGAAACCCTGCAACGGAGTGCGGACGTGGACGGAAGCATCGGGGACCTGATTGCGCGACTCGCCCAGACGAACATCGAGCTGTGGCACGAGGAGGACAAGGCGCGCGTGGAAGACGACCACCAGGTGGCGGCGGCGAAGCGGAACGTAGACAAGCTGAACCAGCGTCGCAATGACCTTATCGAGCGCATTGACGAGACGGTCCGCCAGATGGCCGCAGGG
>CAYNOM010001461.1:543-1631 GCA_964398415.1 uncultured Polyangiales bacterium
TCAAGATCTACCACATGCAGGAGCAGGCCGAGCGTATGGATCGCGACGAGGCGTTTCGCGCGCAGTGCGCGGCCAAGGTGACCGTCCTGCGCGAGCAGCGCGACGACCTTGCCGCTGAGATGACGCAGCTCTTGGGCGACGTGATCAGCGGTCGCGTGGTGCCCAAGGTGTATCGGCAATACAAGATGTACAACGATGCGCAGTACCGAGGGGCGGAGGCGCCCAAGACGGCGCCGTAGCGCCGCCTACGGGTTGGACAGGCTATACACGTAGGCGGCCACGGCAAGTGTGCGCTCCGGCGTCATCATCACGCCGCCGTACGGAGGCATCACGCTCGAGTATTGCTTCGGGGACATCACGCCGCTCTTGATGGTGTTGTAGATGCTCTCGAGCGAGCCGTCGCCGTGCAGCCATTCCTTGTCGGACAGGATGGGCGCCACGGTGCCCTGTTGCCCTCCGATGCCGTGACAGGCCTGACAGGAACTCGCCCCGATCTTGCCGTGGAAGACGGAATCGCCGAGGGCGATCTGCGCCGGCGTGATCTTCGACGCATCGAAGGAGATGGCGGCGACCTGCGGGGCCGCATTGGAAGCGCCCCCGTCTGGCGCCTTGTCTCCCCCGCACGCCATGAGAGTGGCGAGAGCCAGCGCCGAGAGCAGAGAGGTGATGCGATGAATCGTCATAGGAGTAGGCCGTCGGAATGGAGTGAGTGTCAGAAGTCGCGCCGCAGGAAGCGGCGACGGGCGAGGAACACGGGAACCGCGCACCAGAGCGAGAGGGCCGTCACGGCGAGCACTGGCCCCGAGAAGCCGCCCAGCGCACGCCGGAAGAGCGCACCGGTATATCCGAGCAGAGCGGCCGCGTCGAGCGAGGTGAGTACGAGCACGCGCGCCACATCCACCGGGTTGCCGAGCAGGAGCGCGAGCATCGGCTTGTCGAGCGGCCAGTCGCCAAAGAGCGAGACCATAGCGAGCACGCCGCCATCGTAGCCAATGGTCAGCAGGAACCAGGCGCCCAATGAGAGCGACATCCCCTTGAGACGATCGTCAGTGCCCAAGGCGATGGCCATCGCCAGGGCAGCGAACGTC
>CAYNOM010001462.1:0-1630 GCA_964398415.1 uncultured Polyangiales bacterium
AGCCAGAGTTCAGCGATGCGCGCCCTTACTCTCGAGGCCCTGTGTGTCATCGCGATCTCGGTTGCGTTCGTCGGGACGGCCTCGTCGCAGGCGTCCTTCGATGCGGTGGTCGTGCTCGGTCACCGGCCTGCGCTCGAGAACGGGCGCATCGAGGCCGAGCTCGCCGCGCGCGTGGCCCATGGGGTAGAGCGCTTCAGGCGCGTCGACTCGCCGCTGCTCGTCTTCGCCGGCGGGCCGGGGGAGGGCCACGTGGAAGCCGAGGTGATGGCCGCGCACGCGTCGCGTCTCGGCGTGGCCCAGGGCTCCATGCTGCTCGAGAGCGCGTCGCGCGACACCATCGAGAACGCGCGCTTTGCGGTAGCACTGCTGCGCACGAAGCTCGGCCTGCAGAGGCCGCGCATCTTGCTCGTGACGAGCGAGTATCACATGGCGCGCGCGGCGCGCTTGTTTCGCTGTGCCGGCGCGGAGGTGGAGGAGGCGCCCGTGAACGCGCCGTCCTCGCGTGCCGCCCGCGCGAGCCGGCGGCTCCGCGAGTGGCTGGTCGCACTGAGCTACGTGTTCATCGACGAGTGTGCGCGTGCTCGCGGGATCGGGCGGTGAGTGGGGCCCTTCTCGCGTCAGCTGCCACCCCCCAGTGGGGCCGGGGTGACGGCACTTGCCGATCCCCAGTAGTTGCGCCATAGCGTCATCCCTCCCCCAGCCCACGGCCCCCGTGCACCTGTGCCGTGCAGTCTTCCCTCGCTTTCGAGAGGTTGCGGATGTCCAGCGTCACCGAGTCCAAGGCGTGCCCCCGTGTCCATGGCGGCATCGTGCGCACCCTGCTGTTCGTCGTCTTCTTGTCGCTTTGGAGCGCCACTGGCGAAGCGCAGGATTGGTCTACAACCTTCGCATCCCAGTCAGCTACTCTCGATGGGGTGCCGACCTCTTCGCGCGTCATGGTGGTCGCGGCCGGCGACGCTCCGGCGGACGCGCAGCCGGTGGTGAACGCGTTGGCGCAACGCTTGCGCGGAGCGGGTCTTCCGCTGGTCATGTCCAGCGAAGCGCTCGGCGACGTGTCGCGCCTCGAAGATAGCGCCATCGTCGCGAAGAGCGCGGCGTTCCCGGTAGACCTCGTGTTGGTCGTTCGCATCTTCCCGGGGCCCACGCCAGACAAGCCCTCTGCCGTGATCGTCGCCTACGACAAGACGGGAGCAGTTCAGAGCGCCGTCAATGCGGTGGCGGGCACGCCCTACGTGAGCGGGAACGCGAGCGTTGCGGCCCCTGCGGCCCCTGCGGCCAGCGAGGGCGTGAAGCCCGAGGCCCTGGAAGCGGTGGAGAAGATCACCAAGCACACAGAGGTTACCTCGACCGATGCCGAGAGCGCCTACCAAGAGCAGTACATCTGGATTCAGGACACGGCCCTGATCAACGCAAACAACGGTCAGGTCGTCTCGACCAGCGCTCGACCCATGAAGGGGAAGTATCGTCAACCCCTCAGCTGGACCAGGTTTTATGCTGAGGTGGAGCGGCCGGACTTGCAGAAAGACTTCCTGAAGCGTCAGACCAAGCGGCGCGCCCTGATCGCGTTCGGTATCATTGGAGTGGCGACCGCGGGGGCTCTGGTCGGCGCTGCCTTCCTTACCGAAGACTG
>CAYNOM010001463.1:0-1630 GCA_964398415.1 uncultured Polyangiales bacterium
GTTCGAACCGTTCGCCGCACGCGTATGGGAGCTGCGCCGCACTATCGGCGCGTACGATGCCTGGTACGTGGCGATTGCCGAGAGCTTCGGGATCGCGCTTGCCACGCTGGATCGCCGCCTGACGCGAGCTGCGGGCCCGACCTGCCAGTTCCGCGCTCCCAGCTAGAGCGGATGGTGCACCTGACGAACACCCCTCGACATCGGTCTGGACAACTCGGCTTCGCCCGACCCCGAGAACCGGTTTCGCCTCACCGGACCGAAGCGGGCAGAATCGACGGGTCCTCGAGCGGGTCCATCGTTCTCGCATTGCGCCTTTTCATGGTGGGTGGCCTTTCGGGCGTTGGATACTGCCGGCAATCAACAGGAGTTCCGATGGCCGATCTCGACGAAATCGAAGCGATCAAACAGCTCAAGTACCGCTATTTTCGCGCCCTCGACTGCAAGCGCTGGGACGACCTGGCGGCGACCCTGACGGAAGACGCGAGCGCCGCCTACGACAGCGGCCGCTACTCGTACGAAGGCCGCGAGGCCATCCTCGGCTTCCTGCGCGACGCCCTCGGGAGCACGCGCCTCATCAGCATGCACCACGGACACCACCCTGAGATCGAGATCACGGCTGAGAACTCTGCGCGCGGCACATGGTACCTCGAGGACATGGTGATCTTCCGCGACGCGAACATGGTGCTGCGCGGCGCCGCGTTCTACGACGACCGCTACACCAAGCACGACGGCGTCTGGCGGATTCGCTCCACGGGCTATGAGCGCACGTTCGAGCAGATCGAGACGCACGACGCGCCACTGCAGCTTCGCACGAGGTTCGACGAAGCTTAGGAGCCCAGGGTCAGGCTCCGGGGCCGGTTGCGGCGCCCTCGAAGTGGAGTTCGGCGTGTCGTTCATGTGCCATGATGATGAGATTCCTTCCCACTGGCAGGCTGTTGGACGCCAGTTCCCGGGCCAGTTGGTCCTCGCCATCGGGGGAGCGCCCATCCCGGCACGGTGACGATGCCAGAAGCGGAGCGGTGGTTGTCGGCGAGGTGAGAAGAGCCTCTTCTATTAGCACGGGGTCCGTTATAGGTTCCCGCCGTGATCCGATCGTTTGCGGACCGGGGCACGGAAGATGTCTTCGACGGCGCCGATACGAGACTGGCGCGAAAGACCTGTCCGGTAGTTCTCTGGGCCGTCGCACGACGGAAGCTGACGCAGCTCAACCGCGTTCGGGACCTCCGGGAACTGGCGGTGCCTCCCGGAAATCACCTCGAACGCCTGCGCGGTGATCGCGCGGGGCAGCACAGCATCCGAATCAACGATCAGTACTGCGTGTGCTTCCGATGGGAGGCGGGATATGCCGACGAAGTCGAAATCGCTGACTACCACTTAGCGCGTGAGCGCGACGAAACCGAGCGGCGCACGGGCGGCACTCGTTTCGCGACGATTGCCACGTACGATACCGCCGACTCATCCAGGTGAGATGCTGCTCGAAGAGTTCCTGCGACCTCTAGGGATCAGCCAGTCGGCGTTTGCGGTCAGGCTGGGGGTTTCCTTTCCGCGCCTCAACGAAGTCGTTCGAGGCAAGCGCGCGGTCACACCGGACACGGCGCTGCGCTTGGCCAGGGTCCTCGGCATGTCCGCC
>CAYNOM010001464.1:0-1628 GCA_964398415.1 uncultured Polyangiales bacterium
GGAAGTCGCGCGAGAGCAGCCAGAGCTCCGCCGCATGAATGGCGCTACGCAACAGGGCGCGCTGCCAGACCAAGCCGAGGCGGTACGCGGCGTAGCGAGCACCTGACGCCGTGAGCAACGCCAGGTCGAGCGAGGGCCCCCTGCTGCGCAGCCGAACGCGGGAGAGCCACGCCCGCGTGTTCATCGACGCCGCCCCCCCCTGCGCGCCTCGTCCCAGGCACGAACCAGTGACGGGAGGCCGTGGCGCGAACGCAACTCCCCCGGTGTCATCAGGCGAAAGGCTCGCACGCCGCGACAGTTTGCAAGCCGCTCTGCGACGCGCAAAGCGATCAGGTAGTCGAGCTGTGCGAGATCGGAGCGCGTGAGCACGGCAGGTCGTAGCCAGCTCGCATAGCGATGCGCGAGCGGCTCGGGCGGACTCATCACGCGGCGCACCACCCCGCACAGAATGTCGGCGCGCTCCGAGGTGGACAGGTGCTGACTCTGCTGACGCGCGCGGTCGAGCCGCCGTGTCAGGTCGCCGAGCAGGCTCCGCCGCTTGTCTCGACGCAAGCGCGCTCCGTCGAAGCCGAGATCGAGGCCGAGGTACGACACCGTGCTCGCTGGCGTGAAGGGCCCGTCCATGAGCGTCTTGCGGCCGATCGCGGTGAAGTACAGATCCTGAGACTTGTGTGCGCCGAACTGTAGACCTAACTGCGCAACCCCCACTTCGAGCTCGGCCGCCGCCTGGATGACGACATCCCATTCCGGGTGAGCGAAGAGAATGTCATCACCATATCGCGCATAGAAGCCGCCTTGAATCCGTGCGAGCTTGCGGTCCAGAGGTAGCAAGTACACGTTGCAGGCAATGGGCTGGGTGGGGAGCCCTGTCGGCACGCCTCGCGATAGTGGTGCAGTGGTTCCATCAGCGTGAACCACTGCTGGCACGAACGCGCGGCGAATCAACGATGTTGGCCTCGCGACCTCTCGCGCGAGGGTACCCTCAGCAAGCGCGACGAGCTCCGGCCAGAGGGGAGACCCGGCACTCACGTCTATGCTCTCGCCGTAGGCTCTCACGTCACGACGCAGCACGTAGAGCCCTCGATTCCGAGGATCGGGCCGACTTCGAATGTGATCGCGCACGAAAGCAAGAAAATCAGACGCTGCACTCCACTGCGACGCGCCGCGCCTGTAGGAATACACGTGACGGTCGAGACGGGGATCGACGACCGAGCGGATCACGCGCGCCACCACGCCCAGCACGACCGCGTCCAGTGGGTCGGGACGGTACAGCGTTCGTGGCTTGCCGCCAAGGGTGGCGGCATGCGGCACACACGGAGTGAGCTCGTAGCTCCCGGCCGCCACTTCTCTCGCCAGACGCCGTGCTACCTCGGCTGCGCGCGCGTGAAGCAGGCCAAAATCAATCTCACCGTGCGCAGGCCTCAAGCGCCCTGCCGCGCGTGCGTCCAAGCGCCGAATCTCCGTCGCGTACAGTTCAGGGTCGTCGAGGCGGAGCATAGGTCCGTGTGGGTGTCCGAGGCTCCACCGCATGGTTAGCGTCGTAACCAGAGGGACACCCCTCTAGGGAGAGGCTCCACCACGCGCGACGGAGACCGCAGTCTCCCGGCGGGCGATGCAGCACCCAGACA
>CAYNOM010001465.1:0-1628 GCA_964398415.1 uncultured Polyangiales bacterium
TCACGCCGCCCTCCTCGACTCCTGGCGGGTCCCCGAGCGAGCGACGCGGCTCGTCGTCTTTGGAGAGGCCTCCTCCGACGGCGCAGCCCGCGACGCACAGCAGCGATAGTCCCCACGCGCGGTACAGCACTCCGAAAGCGCGGCCATTCTGGCCTCGATTCACGTCGAATTTCATGGGTGTTCTCTGAAGGGGGGGACCAGGGGTTGGAACGAGCCACCCCCTGCGCCGTCGAGCGAGAGACGACGACAGGCATCGCACCTGTGGTTGAACGTTGATGTTCATCCCACACGACCTCCTTGGGCGCCCTCCTTCACGGTTTCATCTCGGCGAGAACAAGCGCCGATCGCGGACGGCCACGCGCGCGCTCTCGCCCCACTCGAAAGTGCCGACCGATCGAATGATCTCGGAGCCCTCGGGGACATCGTGACGAGCATCGTGCGAGAGAGGTAGGCACGATCCGAGTGGTACCGACGGCGATCGGACGCAAGCGTGGATCGGGTAACATCGTCACGATGCGGTCGGGGGAACAAGGCAGGCGGCCGGGCACAGGTCTGCGTACGGCGCCGCGAGCCCCTCGTTGTCGTCGGGGCCGACCATACCTTTTGTGCCCAATTCCAAGTACACCATGAGCGCCGCGTTCAAGTTGAACGAGAACGAGTAAGGATCGAAGGAGCTCTCCATGGTTTCGCACTTGGCTGCCGCGGCGTTCGGCTTCTTGCTCGTGGCGTGTGGCACGACGCGGACGAGCGCAGTCGCAACACCCACCGTCTACGAGTTTGCCGACGCGGACGTCGAGCGCGCCATGCGTGCGCAGGCGCATCGTGTCCCGATCCAGCTGCGCTGTGAGCTGTTCTTTCGAGAGTCCGCCGAACCTGGTCCTGGTGAAACTGGAGCCGAGCCTAAGTTCCAACACACTTCGCGCGTGCTCGAGCTCGGCCCGGAGCATAACGGCGAGATCACGCTCGGCAGCATCACGTTGGGCGCAGCCTATGGCGACTCGCCTTACGATGGCGCATCGTTCGGTCTGCACGTCAGATCAGGCGATCGTGCTCTCTTCAGCACGCTGTACCAGTTCGCACGTCAGGACCCGCCCACACTCGAGTTCGCTGGCGACCATGGCTTTACCGGGCTCGTGTACGTCACCTCTCCTCGCGACAGCGGCGACTATCAGTACACATGCAAGATCGTGCGGCTTTAGCCCGAGCCCATCGCCGCCTGGGCACGCGTCATTGGCATCCACGCGCATACACGCTCAGTAGGCCTACGTGACCACCGCCGAGAAGCTCGAGCAGCGACTCAGGGCCAAGTACCTCGTCGAAGGACGCATGCAGGGACAGGCCTCCACCCCGCCGCCGCTGCCACGCAGCGCGTATGTCGGGGACGCCACCCTGTCCTTCGCCGAGCTTCATCACTGCCGCGCGCCGCCTCGTGAAATGTCTCGTGAAATGTTGTCTCGTGAAATGTGGTGGCACCTTCGCGAAATGTCTCGTGAAATGTGGTGGCACCTTCGCCGCCTGGTGAAATGTGGTGGCACCTTCGCCGCGCGCCGCCTCGAGAAATGTGGTGGCACCTTCGCTCTGGTGGCACCTTCGCTGTCCTTCGCCGAGCTACATCACTGCCGCGCGCC
>CAYNOM010001466.1:0-1627 GCA_964398415.1 uncultured Polyangiales bacterium
TGTTTCGAAGGGTCGCGCACGAGCGCGGGGCCGCGGTCTTGGTCGTGACCCACGATCACCGGGCGCTCGAAGTGTTCGACGTTCTCTACGAGATGGAGGACGGGCAGATCCGCCCCTATCAGCATGAGCGCCCAGCGCCGTCTGCGACACCGTGAGCCCCATCCGTTCAGCCGCAGCACCCCTCCGGGAGCCCGCAGCACGAGGCGCTACGCGGCCTGACCGCCTCGATCGCCACGACATCCGAGATCACCAGGCTTGAGCACTCGAAAGGCGTCGCGGAAGACGGCTCCCTTGTCGGGGCTCAGGCTGATGACGCAGTTCGAGAGGATGACGTCGACGGTGTTGTCGGCGACCGGCAAGTGCTGCCTGGCCGCGAGAAAGCAGTCGAAGCCTCGGCCCGCGCCGAGGTCGAGGGGGCACAGCATCCACGGGTCGTGCCTCGCGCGATGCTTCCGTACTGGTCTCGCACGGCGGCTCGGATGTCGTCGTTCGTTTGCCTGGGCATGTCAGTGCCTCCTACTCCGGAAGACGAGAACATCCCGCAAAGGACGCACAAGAACGCATCATCCAGCGAGCAACGTGCTCCGATGCTGTTCGAGCTTCCCACGGATCGTGTCGCGCGCCGTTCGGAAGCGCGCGAGCATCTCCTCTCGAGGGACGGACGAATCCTTGCAAGCGGGGTCGGCAATCGGCCAGTGCAGGCGCCGAGCCCTGCCGAGGAACACGGGACACACCTCTTCTGCACACAACGTGATCACCGTGTGGACGCTCTGGAGATCGATCGTCTGCACCGACTTCGACGTGTGCGTGCCGAGATCGACACCGAGCTCCTGCATGACCTCGATGGCGTACGGATTCACGACGCCGGGCTCGCTGCCAGCGCTCTGCACGGGGATGCGGCCCTCGAACATCATGCGAGCTAGGCCCTCGGCCATCTGGCTGCGCGCCGAATTGGCGACACACAAAAACAGGATGCTGCGCGCGTGGTCTGGGCTCATGGCCTTGCCTCGGCGTGAGCATTGGCGGGAAACCAGCCCTTGGTGCGATTGGCGAACGCCACCAGGGAGAGCATCACGGGCACCTCGATGAGCACGCCGACGACGGTGGCGAGCGCGGCGCCCGATGCGAGGCCGAAGAGGCTTATCGCCACGGCAACGGCCAGCTCGAAGAAGTTCGAGGTGCCGATCATCGCGGCGGGGGCGGCGACGTCGAAGGGTAACTTCATCGCGCGGGCCAGACCGTAAGCTATCGCGAAGATCCCGTAGCTCTGGATGAGCAGCGGGATGGCGATGAGCACCACACGGCCGGGTTGCGCGACGAGCGTCTCCGCCTGAAAGCCGAAGAGGAGCACGACCGTCAAGAGGAGCCCGACGATGGAGGTCGGCTTGAGCTTTTGGGCGAGTCGCTCGACGGCCTCGGCACCGCCGTTCGTCGTGAGCCGCTTGTGGGTGAGCATGCCCGCACCGAGCGGGATCACGACGAAGATCACCACCGACGCGAGCAACGTCTCCCACGGGACCGAAAGATCGGTCACGCCGAGCAGCAGGCCGGCGATCGGCGCGAAGGCAAACACGAGGACGATGTCGTTGACCGACACCTGCACCAGCGTGTAGTTGGCGTCGCCTTT
>CAYNOM010001467.1:0-1624 GCA_964398415.1 uncultured Polyangiales bacterium
GCGCGGTGACGGCCCTCGCCGTGGAGTTCGGCACGCCCAACAGCGTCCTGACGGAAGTGTCCTTCGCGGACGGTACGGCAGATACCGTCCTGGTGCGCGGCATCATCAAGAGTGGGGACACCATCACCGCGAACGGCTTCAGCCGTTGGATCCGAGCCTCCGACCTACCGCTCTCCCAGGGGAGGCGAACCTTCAACCTACTCTCCGTCGCCGAGGGGACGGCCCTCGCCACGGCGGGGATTCCCCCGACCCACTACCGAATCGGCTTCTTCAACACCGCGTGGGACGAAGCACGCGCGTTTTGGCCCACGGGGCGCATCGTGCCCCTCGCCGGTGGAACGGTCTTCGAGGTCTCCGACAGCCGCTTGTCCAACGTGACCATCGCGAGCCCCTGTCCCGCGAGCGTCGCCACCGATGCCGTCACCGGGTGTCGCATCGGGCCCAACGAGGTGCTGCTGGTCGCCCTCGAGGACAGCGTCGAGATGTTCAGCCCCATCGATGGACAGCACCTCGGCGCGCTGATCGAAGCAGGCTTGGGCGATCCAGGCGGTTTCGTCCACGTCGTGCAGAACCAGATCGACTACTGCCTCTATGCGAGCCAGCAGACGACCGCCAGCGGCAACGGGATTTGGCGCTACGACGACGAGGGCGACCTCTTGAACGCGGCTGCCTACGTGACAGACGCGGGCTTGACGCCAGCCGGCATGTTGAACCAGGGCCCGTTGCTGTACGTCGCGAACCAGCAGGGCGGGGTCGTTCCCGTCAACACCTTCGCGAATCAGGGGGCGCCGCGTCCTGGGCCAAGCCAGCTGTCCGCGCTCGACGCCGGGGCGTTCGCGCGCGGCGTCACCGCGCGCGCGAATGGCAATCTGTACTTCTCCGATGTGGCGTCCGGCGGCGACACGGGGCGCGTGAGGGAGATCGTCGCGCAGACCACCACCGCTACCGACTTCCTCACTGCCTTGTCTCAGCCGATGCAGGTTGCGCTGGATGTTGCCGACACGGCCAACTTGATCGTGGCGATCGCCGGCGAGAATGCGATCGGTACGTGGACGTTCGACGGTGACCAGGTCCGTTACGTCGACGACGTCTACACGACCCAGGAGCCCGTCGGTGTGTGGCCCCTGCTCAACGAGTTCTACCTCGTCTCCGGCACGGGCCTTGGTATCGACACCTTCATGCCCGGCAGCCATGCGCGCTCGGCCAAAGACACCGCCATCACGGCAGACGGCCAGCAGATCTCCCGTGTCTGTCTGCCCTGAAGGCCAGCGCTACTGCTTGATGCCGATGCCGACGAGGAAGATCTCGTAGCTCTCCTTGCGCGACGCTTCGGGCTTGAGCACGCGCGTCTTCGTGAAGAGGGAGGTTACCTTCTTCTTCGCCTCGTCGAAGTCGGGGCCCTGGAAGATCTTGCCGATGAAGTGGCCGCCGAGCACGAGCGTGCCCTCGGCGATCGTCAGCGCGTGCATGAACAGCTCGAAGCTGCGGCATTGGTCGACGAAGCGTGAGCCGGTCGTCCAGGGGGCCATGTCGCTCATCACGATCTCGAACGACGCTGGGCCTCCCACATCGGCGGGTGTCAGCGTCAGCACGTCGATCTCGCGGGTTTCGACCTGGGGCGGAA
>CAYNOM010001468.1:0-1623 GCA_964398415.1 uncultured Polyangiales bacterium
AACGCCCACGGCCGGCGAGTACGTCGCCACGAGCTGGTATCGACGCGTGTCGGGCAATGCCTCGCTTGGCATGGAGAGCACGATCCGAGACACGGTGGTGGTGCGCAGCGGTGTGTTCACCGATCTGTCGTCAGCCCCGCCCATCGATCGTCCCACCGACGTGTACTCCCCGGCCGACGTCGATCGCTTCGGAGCGGCCATGAGTGTCGGCATCGTCGCAGGTGGCTACGACGTCTCGATCGGGGCAGCGGGCCTCTACGGACGCGGCGACGCCCTCGCCTACAACACCAACGTCTCAGACGATCCGAGCGACCCCGCGTACTTCAGCTACGTCCCGACGCGCGTCACCGATCAAACGGTGTTCGTATTCATCAGTGGGGCCAAGCGCGCCGCCCAGCGCCTCGCGAAACAGACCTACAAGAAGGTCGAAGACCGCCTTCGCGAGGAACCTGCCCCGACCGACGGGGCCGCTCCCGCACAGCCGAACCCCGTTGAATCCGCTTCTCCGCCGCCCGTCGCAGCTCCCATGGAGCCGGAGAGCGCACCGTGAGCAGTAGGCGAACGCCCGTCGCGGCCTGGGTCGTCTCGGCGGCGTTCTTCTGCTGTACGACCTCCGCACTGGCCGACGCCAGTGTCGAGCTACGGATCGTGGATGCAGCTGGCAGACCCGCCGATGGCCGCATCGAGCTGCGCGGTAAAACGATCCAGACCTGCAACACGATCGCAGCGCGTTGCACCCTCAGAGCGGCCGCGGGCAGCTACACGCTGAGCGTCGTCCCACGTCGCGATCGCGCGCCAGCCCCGCGCAAGCTCGAGGTGCCGGCGAGTGGCACCTCGCGCGTCGTGATCAAGCTGCTGCCTGCGGCGACCGCGAGTGCGCCGAAGACCGCCGCCACGGGCGCGGCCCCCGCACGGTTGCCTACGCTGAGCAGGCCGTCACTCGCCGCAGCCAGCCTCGCGACGAAACCTCAGAAGCAAAGCCAAACCGACCAACGCGTGACGCAAGCCCGAACGCCGCCGGGACCGAACCTCGCGAAGGGCAAGCGTGTGGCCATGTCTGGTCGACTGCTCGACGCCGCAGGCCGTCCCACCGACGCGCTGATCGTGCTCAGCTCGAAGACGACCAAGAAGGTGGTGGGTCATGCACGCTCTCTGGCAGGTCGCTTCACGCTCTACGATCTCGCACCGGGCACCTACGCAGCCAAGGTGTACCCACGCCGGGGTGGCCCCGCACTCGATCGCACCGTGCTCGTCACGAAGCGCGCAGGCAAGCTCGTCCTGAAGGTCGCGCCCTAGGGCCTAGTGCAGCGGAGCTCGCGACGGCATGCCCAGGGGCGCCGACTCGTGCTGCACACGGGCGTCCCAGAAGCTCCCCGCTGCGCCGATGTTGCGCGCACCCAGAGTCTCGTCGGCGTCGAGCAGCACCGCAGCGACACCCCCGACGCGCGCGATGAGCCCGCGCCTCTGTCGCAGCGCGCTACCCACGTGGCTGTCGGCGCACACGACCCACAATACGCGGTCGGCCACCTCGGCCACACGCCTGAGCCTGGGTCCGTCGACCTCGCCTTGCCACACCTGCGCCACGGTCACGCGTGCACCGTTCGCGCTGCGGAAGCGCCGCTG
>CAYNOM010001469.1:0-1071 GCA_964398415.1 uncultured Polyangiales bacterium
AGCACTTGAACGAGATCGTGCCAGCGCGGCGGAGCTTCGAGCCCCAGATCGTTCGACGCCGCGCGCACGGCTTTCACCACGTGTCGCACCTCGCGCACCTCACCTGAGCCGGTATTGCGACCAGCCTGCGGGAGGGCGATCTTCGTCCCATCCAGCAGCGTGAGCGTGCGGGTGGCGGCGCCCCGCGGTGGATCCGAGGGCACCTCGTAATGCTCGACCGGCACCACCCCGTCCGGGCGTGCGTTCTTGACGGGCGGAGGCGGGGGACGCACCTTCAACGCGCGACCCGCTTCAGAAGGCTCGGCGCTGGTCGGCGCTGGCGCTGGTGCGGCAGGGGCGGAGGCCAAAGCCGTTGGAGGCGCGGGCTTCACCGCCGATCGCTCGCGTGGCCACTCGTCTTCGTGACCGAAGTAGCGCGCCTCGATGGCGCGGCGGATGTCGCTCGGCGACGCGATCATCGCGCGCACCGGATAGCCGCAACGCGCAGAGATTCGGGCGACCGCGTCTTCGTCCGTGGGATCGTCCATCGCGATGTACAGCGTGTCGCCCTGCTCGCGCAGACGTCGCACGTAGATGGGCATCACCGTGTAGCGGTCGGCGATCTCTCCTGGAATGAGCGACAAGAGGCGCTCCGAGAACTCGATTCGCTCGAGGGATACCCAAGGAATGCTGAGCTGGTTAGACAGCACCTGGGTGACCTGGAGCTCGGTGACGACCCCCATGGCCACCAGCTGCTTGCCGATGCGCACCCCCGACTTGCCCTGAGCATCGAGTGCGGCCGCGAGCTGCTCCGTGGTGACTAGGCCCGCTGCGACGAGCATGTCGCCGATGCGTTCTCGGTTTGGCTCGGCACGTGCCATCGAGCTTTCGCCTGCTCCGCCTCAGCCCTGCGGGGCGAACACGATCGGATAGGAGAACGTGACGCTGCCACCGTCAGGCCCAGGATTGAAGCGGAAGCGCTTCACCGTGTCGGTGACGCAGGCCGCCACCGCGGGATCGTTCGTCGTGTTTTCGACGGCGTTGGCCTTCGACACGGAGCCGCTCTGCTCGATGGTGAACTGCACGGTGACC
>CAYNOM010001469.1:1081-1623 GCA_964398415.1 uncultured Polyangiales bacterium
TCCGCGCAGGCCAGGGTTGCGACGCAACTGCTGCTCGTAGCAGATCTGAATGGCACGCATGCGCGCCTTGAACTGCGCGACGACGAGCTTGGAGTCGAAGTCGCCCGTGCCACCCTCGATGTCGGCGCTGCCGCCCTTGAGCGAACCCTTGATCGCCTTCTCGGTGATGCTGCCACCCTCGCCTACCTCAGTGCCGCCGCGCTTGGAGGCAGCGAGCGCTCCGAGCCCTGCCCCCTGGGCCCCTGTGCCACCGCCGCTACGCGTGCGCAGCGTGCCGCCCGAAGAGCCCGTGGCCACGCCGACTCCGGCCGCCTGAGCGAGGACCTCTTCCGCATTGCCAGTGACCGCACCACCCGCGAGCACATCCGCGAGCGCGCCCCCACCCTCGGAGCTTAGAGCTCCAAGCAAGAGCGCCTCCGCCGCGGACGCGGCTTCCTCCGCAATGCGCGCACTAGCCTCGGCCACCTCGGCCGCCTTGTCTGTGCTATCGCCGGGGCCCTTCTCGCCGCCGCCCTTGGCCTCCTGGGGCTCGCCGCGCGAGG
>CAYNOM010001470.1:0-1179 GCA_964398415.1 uncultured Polyangiales bacterium
CTTGATGAGATCGGGGTCGAGTTTGGCCTCGCGCTCCATCTTCGCGATCCGGGGGCGGACCTCACCGTTCACAAACTCGGCGACAGCGTGCTTGAATGCCTGCTCGTCCTCGGAGAGTTGACTGAGCGGCGGATGAACGGAGAGAACGTCTCGCGACATCGATTGGGATGGTTCGAGGGGATGGCTTGCAGTGCTCGCCACGTCCCGAAAGATACCCAGTTCGCCGCTGGATAAGGAGCGCCGTCTGTTGTTTTCGCCTAGATCTTTGGCTCAGTGAACTCGGGCGATGGCATTCCAAAGATGTAGCCTTGCAGCAGGTCGGCTCCGAGCGACATCAGTGTGTCCCGCTCGGCGGTCGTCTCCACACCCTCGGAGATCACCTGCATCTTGAGATCCGCGCAGAGCACATTCATCGCGCGCACCACCCGCTGCTTCACCGGATTGGCATCGATGCCCTCAATCAGCGAGCGGTCGAGCTTCACGATTTCAGGACTCAGCTGCGTAAAGCTGGCGAGCCCCGCGTAGCCGGTCCCGAGGTCGTCCACGGCAAGGCGATAGTTGAGGAGCCGCAGGTCGCGCACGACGTCCGTGATGTCCCCCATTCTGTCGATTGAGGCCCGCTCGGTAATCTCGAGGACAATCTTGCTCGCAAAGGGTGCCAGTGGTGAGCCCATCCCGTGGAGCGAATGATCCATCAGGTCCGGCGGATGGACGTTCACGAAGAGCAGTCGGTCGTCGGGGAGATCGACCGCGCGCGAGGCAATCTTCTTGTAGATGGCACGCGTGAGCTCGTCGTGCCGCCCGAGGAGTCCTGCAGTACCGAGCAGCGCTTCTGGATGCTCGAGCGTCGGCTCGGCGGAACGGACCAACGCCTCGTATCCCACCGGATGCCCGAGCGCCATCGACATAATCGGCTGGAACACGATCGAAAGCTTCTCGAGTGCACGCGAGAACGTCACGTGGAGTGCGTCCTCGTCGTCCACTGGAAGTCCGTGTGAGCCGCGAAGCGCAAAAGCTTCTCGCTTCAGGCGCGCAAGGTCCGAGAGGAGCACCGCGCGTGTGACCGACTCAAGGAGTTCCTGCGGCGCGACGGGCTTGAGCAGATAGCGGTGCGCACCCCACGCCATCGCGTCGATGGCCGTCTGCTGGTCGCTGTACGCGGTGCACAGCACGCGCCGC
>CAYNOM010001470.1:1189-1623 GCA_964398415.1 uncultured Polyangiales bacterium
GCGGTCTGCAAAGACGGACCGCCCGTGATGAGGATGACCGGCGTGTCGAGGTCGCGCTCACGGATCTTACGAAGCAGGTCGAGTCCGCTCATCTCGTCCATATTGATGTCCGAGAGGATCACGCTGTAGTTCCGCCGCTGCAGCAGCGTCATCGCGATCTCGCCGGACGCCGCGGAGTCCACCGTGAAACCGGCGCGGCTCAACAAGAGCGACGACGCCTGGAGGACGGCGGTGTCGTCATCGACAATAAGGACGCGGCGGTGGGACTCGGTCATCAGGGGTGCAAGAATGCTAATGACCTAGGCGGCTTCTCGTCAGAGCTACGGCATTGCGTCAGTGATATACATCACGGGCGACTCACCGCCGATCATAGTTCAAGATTGGAGCAAGCCACCGTTCTGCCTCGGCCAGCGGCACCCCTTTCCGGGCGGCGT
>CAYNOM010001471.1:0-1623 GCA_964398415.1 uncultured Polyangiales bacterium
TCGACGGAGTGGACGCAGATCTCGAACAACATCCAGCTGGTGCTGCAGTACGTGCAGCAGATCTTCGACTACGCGATGCAGGTTCAGCACATGGCGCAGTTCAGCAAGATGACTGCGTTGTTCAAGGACCCGCAGAACATGATCGCCATCGCGAGCATGTTCACGCAGCTGCTCTCGGGCCTGAACCAGGTTGCGTTTTCAGGGAAGAGCCTTGCGGAACAGTGGCGTCGAACTCATCCGGGTGAGCAGGAGCCTGCCGCTGCAGGGTATCGCTCGATTGAGGAAGCGTACGCGGCGATCGACAAGGATCTCAATCGCGCTGCGGAACAGTCGCTCAAGGCGCTCGACATCTACCTTGAGCCGGAAAACATCAAGAGCGAGGAGGCGATCCTTCAGGCCCTGCAGGCGAAGATGGCCACAGCGGATGGGCAGGCGCGACTCGCGCAGGTTGCCAACGAGCTGTCGTTCGAGATCATTCGTCAGCTGACCTTGATTCGGCAGGTGCTCCAAGTACAGGCACGGCTGACGGCCGAAGGTATCTCCGCGGAGGCACAACAGAGGCTCTACAAGCGCGAAGAGAAGGCGCGTGACTACCGGTACCGGGGTCGCTATCGCGCAGGCGGTGCACGCTTGCTCGGAGTCGGGCCATGAGGCCGAAGCGCGCGGTGATGTTGCTCGCGATCGTGGCGGTTGCCCTCGTCGTTTTGGTGCCCTCCGATGCGTGGGCGGGGCCGCCACCTCCACAGGCGACCGACGTTGATTCCCTGTTGCGTCTGTTGAAGCAAATGCGGAGCAGCGTCGCTGCGTGGGAGAAAGGCGGGCAGAGCGCTGCGCGTGTGATCTTCGCGGCGTTGGCTTCACTCAACCTAGCGTGGCTCGGTGTCGAGCTGTTGTCGTCGTCCGGTGGTGACATTCGAAGCGGTCTCGGCAAGCTGGCGCGGGAGCTGGTCGTGATGAGTGTCCTGTTCGCGCTCATCGAGATCGGGCCGCAGCTGGCGCGTGAGGTGGTCACGTTTCTGCGGACGACCGCCGATGGGATCGGCGGTGGTCCCAGCGAGGACCAGACGTGGAACGCACTGCAAGAGATGGTGAAGGCGAGCATCGGCCTGCTGAGCAGCGGCGAGGTTGGAATGCTCGAGATGGCATGGCTCGGCATCTGCGTCGTGATCTTGCTGGCCGTGATCGGGGTTACCGGGGCCATCATGCTCATGACGGAAGCCGCGACTGAGTTGATCATCGGGCTCGGTGCCATCGTGCTCGGTGGTGGTGGCGCCGTGTGGACGAGGTTTCTTGTCTCGAATTACCTGAAGTTTTCGCTGTGCTCCGGTCTAGCGCTCTACGTGATGCGCTTCGTGCAGTCGTTCGTCATCGGCAACATGAGCGTGTGGTCGACCGAGGCGAGTGGCTCGACGACCGAACAGCTCGGGCGTGCAGCCCTCGCCTCAAGCCAGCTCGTGGCTGGGGGGCCTGAGACGATCTTCACGATGCTGCTTACGATGATCGTTCAGCTGGTGCTCGTGGTGACCATGCCGACGGTGGCGGTGATGCTCATCTCGGGCGGGGTGGGCAAGCTCTCGGAGTGGGCAGGCACCGGCCTAGCGACGCGGCTCGCAGGCAGCGGCG
>CAYNOM010001472.1:0-1622 GCA_964398415.1 uncultured Polyangiales bacterium
CGCAAGCAGCTCTGGCCGCTCTGCTCGCCCTCGGCGGCTGTTCCAAAACCACCCTCGTGGATGCCGACCCCGCCCCGCGCCCCGATGCGGGTGACGAGCTCGGTTGTACCGACTCCGCCCTGAGCGTCGTCGACGCCGTCGACATCCTGTTCGTCGTCGACAACTCGAAGTCCATGGCCGAGGAGCAGAAAAACCTGGCGGCCCAACTACCGCGTCTCGCATCCACACTGGCGAGCGGAAAGCTCCAGGGCATCGACGCGGAGGGCAAGCCCTTCGAGATGTCCTTTCCCGCGGCCAAGAGCATCCACCTCGGGGTGGTCACGAGCGACATGGGCGCGAGCGGCGTCGAAGAGATCCCCGGAGGCGATCGCACCAACTGCGGCACGGCCGGCACAGCCATGGACACCCTCGGCGACGACGGCGTGCTCCTGCGCGACGTCGATGGCTTGCCGGGCTGCACGGGTGGCGCGGGCGGAGCCTACCTCGCCTTCGACGCCGAGACGGACGATGCGCAAGACCTCGGAGGGGCCTTCGCATGTCGGGCGCTCGTGGGCACCGCAGGCTGTGGCTTCGAGCAGCAGCTCGAGGCGGCTTGGAAGGCGCTCGCGCCCTCGACCGACAAGAGCTTCTCGCGCGGCACGGGTGGCCACGGCAACGCTGAGAACGCGGGCTTTCTGCGCGACGACTCGGTGCTCGCGGTGGTCGTCGTGAGCGACGAAGACGATTGCTCGATCCCCGACGAATCGCGCACCCTGTTCAGCCCGAACGACCAGATGACGTTGCTCAACGTGAGCTGCGGCCTGAACCCGAACAGCCTGCATCCCGTGAGTCGCTACGTCGACGGCCTGCGCTCCTTGCGACCTGACAACCCCGATCTCGTCGTCTTTGCGGCGATCGCCGGAGTTCCCCTGGCGGCAGAGGGCATGCTCGATGCAAGCGGCACACAGGACTTCGCCGCGATCCTCGCCATGGAGCAGATGCAGTTTCGGCAGGAGCTTCCCGACGAGAACGGCAACATTATGCCGAAGGCTGCCTGTGAAACGAGCAATGGCTGGGCGTTTCCGGGGCGTCGCTTCGTCGAGGTGGCCAAGCAGTTTGGAGACAACGCCCTCGTGCGCTCGATCTGCAGCGACGACTTCAGCTTCGCGATCACGTCGGTGTCGCGCGCCATCGCCAAGAAGCTCGGTACCCCCGCTGGCGCAGCGTCCTCCTGCGATTGAGCTGCAACGCAGCGTTCCGTTTCTGAGCCCCTCGCGCTGGCCGAGCCCGACGTAGGTTCCTTGCGGCGCCCGTTCACGGCGCCATGGGAGCTTCGTCATGGATCGAGATACGGCAGTGAGCTGGGCGCAGGACGCCATCAAGGCGCAAACCAAGCGACTCGTGGAGCGGGTGCTCGCGCAAAAGGCCGAGCGCGCGCCCACTGGAGCGACTTTCTGCGGCTCCGTCGAGACGCTACCGCTGATCGCGGTGACGTGTGCCACGTCGTGGGAGTGCTACGCGATCACCGAAGAGCTCGTGAAGACGCGCAAGTTTCGCGTGCGGGCGCTCTATCGCACCGAGGGCACCCACGCGGCCGCGCGCCTCGAACGCCTGAAGCAGCTCACCGACGCGAGCCATCCCGG
>CAYNOM010001473.1:0-1621 GCA_964398415.1 uncultured Polyangiales bacterium
CAGAGCCTGGTCAACGTGATGAATTGCCTCCCGAAGACAGAGGAACGCGAACAACTCGTCGCCTGGGCGCTCGATGAGCTGCCCGGCTCGATCCGTCTGCATCGGCTGCACGTCTCCCTTGCGCGCGCCGACGACGAGCGCGTGGCGCGCGCAAGAAAGCTCGTCGCCCTTGCACCCTCCGATCCAGACGCCATTGCGACACTGGGAGACGCCTTTCTCTCCGCTGGGCGCGGGGCGGACGCCATCGCTCTGCTCGACAGCGTGGCGGAGCCACTGCGCATGCATCGCGCGCTCATCGGCCTCGAGATCCTTGCGGCGGCAGCCACCGGAGACGCGTCACGAGTCAGCGAGGGGGCCACGCGGCTCCTGGCCGCTGCGGGAAGCGCGGTACGCGAGCGGATCGACGCCCACCATCTCGCAAGCAGGGCTCTGGAGCAAGCGGGCAACGTGCTCGGCGCTCTGTCGCATGCCCAGAAAGCCTACGACCTCGGCGCCTCAGCCGACGTCCTCGAGCGAGCGCACAGGCTCGCGTTGAAGGCCGGCCAGTTGCCCATCGCGTTGCGTACGGGGTCCGAGCTGTGTCAGATTCGCCACCGCGGGGGCGCCTACTGTGGTGGTGAGGCGAAGTCGGTGCCATGAATCGGCGCGCTCCTGCGCGCACCGAACCCCGAGCCAGCCGTGAGAGCGCATGAACGAGCGTCCAGAACCACAGTCGACACCCCAGGCCCGCACTCCAGTCGAGATGCTGCGGGAGCTCCTTCGCGAGCTTTGGCGCTATAAGTGGTTCGTGCCAGCAGTGGCCATCGTGGTGACGGCGGTCGTGGCCTACACGACGATGCGCAAACCTCGCGTGTACGAAGCCACGACCACGCTCGAGTATGACCCCCATCCCTCACAGCCATTGGGACGTTCCATCGAGGACACTTCGGGGTCTCAGTACGGCTCTTGGAACAACTACGAGTTCTACGAGACCCAGAACTTCCTGTTGAAGAGCCGTGCGGTCTCCGAGCGCGCGGTGCGCTCCCTGTCTCTGCACCTCGATCCCGGTTTCAACAGTGTCCCCAAAGAGCAGGCGGCAAGCTTCAAAGGAGTGCCGATCGAGACCGCAGCCCAGGCGCTGGCGGCTCGGGTACAAGTAAGCCAGATTCCCGACACGCGCATCGTGCGCCTGTCGGTGCAGGACGGCGACCCCGAGCGTGCGCAGCTGCTGGCAGACGCCGTCGCCGACGCTTACATCGAGAAGTCTCTGGAAGACCGGCTCGGTTCGTCGACCAAGGACCTCGAGTGGCTGGGCAATCAGCTCACGAACCTCAAGAGCGAGCTCGAGAGCTCGGAGCTCGCCCTCTATCGCTTCCGCGAACAGCATGAATCCCTCTCGTCCTCGCTCCAGAGCCGGGAAGAGCTCATCACGAGCCAGCTTCATGCGTACACCAGCACACTGACTCAGATTCAAACCGAGAAGGTCACGACCCAGGCGAAGCTCTCCGTACTACGCAGACTAGTGAGCGCGTCAGAGGACCCCTCACAGCTCGCCGCGGTGGCACCTGAAGACTCCACGATCCAAGGTCTCGTCGGCGCGAGGCGCGAAGCACAGACCGCGCTGAGCCGCCTGTCCGTGACC
>CAYNOM010001474.1:0-1620 GCA_964398415.1 uncultured Polyangiales bacterium
GCACGAGCGATACCGAGTGCGGCGTGGTGAACGTCAACGACGGGGTGTGCCTACTCTCCGAGAACCAATGTACCTACGCGTGTGGACTGGATTCCGACGACCAACGCTGTTTGAGCGTCGGTTACAGCAACTGCCTCGCGAATCGCTGTCAGCCGTGACGGCGTCTGCTGGTCCGGCGAGCGTCGGCTTGGCACGAGCCGCCGACCGCGCCTACTTGATCTGCCTTACGCCGTACACGTGGTAGGGCGTGTCGCCGAAGCAGCTCGTGGGGACGCCCTTGCGCTCGTGGTAGAGCACGCTGACGTGCTTGCCCTCGAGCGCGCGCAGCTGCTCGACCACGGCATCGTCGCGCACCGTGAACGCGAACACCGCCTCCTGTGAGCCCGGCGTGTTCGACATCGCGATCTCGCCTTCCCAGGTTTTACAGAGCCAGCCGCGATGCGAGAGCTTGCGCGCGTAGCCGACGCGCTCGCCCTCGGAGTACGTGTAGTGGAGCGAGCCCCAGGTGTAGATCGCGAAGAACGCGACCGAGCCGAAGAAGAAGATCAGCACCCAGCGCGCAAGCCTCTCGCTGAAGCTGCGCTTGGGCGTGTCGCTCGGCGGCGGGCTTGCAGGCTCGGGGGTCCCGCTCGGTTCGGTGGCAATCGGGGCGCTCATGGGGCGCGAACGTAGCCAAGGCCTTGGCAAGTGTCGATTGCGAGGCCCGCCGTTTGCGGCTGCCGGCCCCATGCGTAGTTAAAAGCCAGGACCCGCACACGCACACGGAGACTGCTGCCATGATCGCCGAAGACATCATGACCCGAGAGCCCATCACGGTGACCGAGCGCACCAGCATCGCGGAGGCCCTCAACGTGATGTCGGAGCACGGCTTTCGGCACCTGCCGGTGGTCCGCGGCAACGACATCGTGGGGATGCTGAGCGACCGCGACTTTCGCCAGCTCGGCCTGACGGTGACGACCGATGAAGCGAGCTTCCAGCAGCTGCGCGCGCGCGTGACACGCCCGGTGACGTCGCTGATGACGGCGGGTGTCGTGACGGTGGATCAAGATGCCGACGTCGGTGAGATCATCGATCTGTTGCTCGAGGAGCAGCTGACCGCGGTGCCGGTGGTCGAGAGCGGCACGCAGGAGCTCGTCGGCATCGTGAGCTACGTGGACCTCCTGCGCGCCACGCGCGAGCTCGTCGAAGAAGACTGAGCGGCTCGGTCGCCGCGACGCTTTTTTGTACCTAGCCCAAACCGCTGCGTGTCGATGTGCACGAGTGGTGCTGCCCGCCAAAACCGCGCAGGTCAGCCCCGGTCGGAGCGTGATTAGGCTGCATCACTGACCAAGGTTGGGGACAGCGCGGCCCGGCAACGTTGGGCCCCGGACACTCGACCAAAAACACAAGGATATTGAGCACATACGCGCCAGCGGGGCAGCGTGTCGCTCATGCAGAATCCCACCCCCCATGGGATCTCGGCCCTGGCATTCCTCGTTCTGACGGCATGTGCAGCATCCGAGAGTCCCACCCCCCCCACTTCAACCACTCAACAGCCCGTTGCCGCCGAGATCCAGCAGCTCGAGGTCTACGGTGACGCCTGCAACTGGGAAGCCGCGCGCCTCGAGCTGATGCGCCGCT
>CAYNOM010001475.1:0-1620 GCA_964398415.1 uncultured Polyangiales bacterium
TATTCCTCGGTTTGGGCCTGCGGGCGCGCTGGCTCTGAGCCGATTTTTCGACAGCTCTTGAGCTCTCTGAGGTCAGGGGCTCGCGTAGACTGCCTCGGCGGCGGCGAGGGCTTCGTCGATCGAGCCCGCGACACGCCCACGCAGCAGGCTGCCGAGGGCGGTCAGACACAGAGTGACGTGTTTGCGCGTGGCGCTCTCACCCATCAGCCCGATGCGCCAGGCCTTGCCCTTGAACGCGCCGAGCCCGCCCCCGATCTCGAGGCCGTGGGTGAGAAGCAGCTCGCGTCGCAGCGCGACGTCGTCGACGCCCTCAGGCACGGCGACGAGGGTCAGGGGCGGCAGGCGCTCGGCTTCGGGCACTTGCAGCGTGAGGCCGAGGGCGACGAGGCCCGCGCTCAGTGCCCTGCTGTGGAGTGCATGACGGGCGAAGCGCTGCCCGAGGCCCTCCGCGTGCACGCGGCGCAGGGCTTCGTGCAATGCGTAGAGCATGTTGATGGGAGCGGTGGGGTGGTAGAGCCGCTCGGCGCCCCAGTAGCGACCGATCAACGTCAGGTCGACGTACCAGCTCTGCACGGGCTGCCGACGCGCCTCGAGCACGCGCTGCGCACGTTCGGATAGGCTGATGGGAGACAGGCCGGGCGGACAGGAGAGGCACTTCTGGGTACCGGAGTAGAGCGCGTCGATGCCGTGGGTATCGGCGTCCACGGCGACGCCGCCGAGGGAGGTGACGGCATCGACGAGCAACAGGGCGCCGAGCTCGTCCGCCACGCCACGTATGGGCGCGATCGGGGTCAGCGCGCCCGTCGAAGTCTCCGCGTGCACCATGCACACGAGCTTGAAGGCCCTGCCGCCGGCTGCGCGCCGCATGGCGTCCGCGTCGAGGGCGCGCCCCCAGGGTACTTCGGCCGTGGTGACCTCTGCGCCCGCGCGCCTCGCCACCTCGGCCATGCGCTGCCCGAACACGCCGTTGATGCCGATGAGCACGCGATCGTCGGGCTCGAGCAAGTTGACGAGGCAGGTCTCCATGCCCAGAGAGCCCGTGCCACTCATGGGCATGGTGAGCGTGTTGCGGGTGCCGATCACGCCGCGGAGCAGCGCGCCTAGCTCGTCGAGCAGACCCAGGAACGCTGGGTCGAGGTGGCCGATGGTGGGGCGGGCCAGCGCTGCGAGCACGGACTGAGACACATCGCTGGGGCCCGGGCCCATGAGGACACGGGAGGGGGGCTCGAAGGGCAGGACCCGGGGGCGCTCGGACATGGCCCCGACTCTGCCTCAGCTCGTGAGCTTGCGGTAGACCCCGACGACGACACCGAGCAGGAGCGTGTCGCGCCAGTCGTGACGGGAGATCATGATCGGCTGCATCGTGCTGTTCGCGGGCTGGAGGCGAATGTAGTCGCCCTCGGGAAAGAAGTGCTTGCAGGTGGCTTCGTCGCCCACGAGCGCGATCACGATCTGACCCTTCGTGGCCTCGAGCTGCTTGCGCACGAAGACGTAGTCACCATCGTGGATGCCGGCCTCGATCATCGAGTCGCCCTTGATGCGCAGGCCGAATACGTCGCGCTGACCGCCGATCAACATGCGGTCGATGCGCACGTGATCGGCAGGCTGCTCGATGGCCTC
>CAYNOM010001476.1:0-1620 GCA_964398415.1 uncultured Polyangiales bacterium
CGTTATGCGCGCTGGCCCTGCGGCATGAGCCGAGCAAGTCATATATCACAAACACATCACAGGGTGCGGCTCATGCCTGCGTGCTGCCCTCGCCTGCGTGCTGCCCTCGCCTGCGTGCTGCCCTCGCTCTCGCTTTGACATAATCGAGGATTATGTCGAACTTTTGCGCGCTGGGGGGCTCTTTCGACTGCTCTCAACTGAGCACACTAGCTGCAGTCGATGGGATCAAACGTAACCGAGCCGAGCGGCTCCCCGCCCGCCCCGAGAGTGAGTGCCCGCCGCGGGCCCCTGGCCCTCCCACGGCGGGATGCAAATCAACACCCACCCGTGGTACGAGACGCCAAGATGCCGAGCGCGATCCATGAAGGCTTAGTCCTTCTCTTTCAAGCCAATCCAGGCTTAGCTGCGATATTGCTCGGCGAAGTGCTGGGCATCGAACTTCCCGAGTACAGCGAGGTGGTCGAGGGCACGAGCTCGTTTTCGGAGATGAAGCCTCCGGAGTACCGAGCCGACAGTGTGGCCGTGCTCAAACGAGCAGATGGGAGCACAGCGCTGACGGTGATCGTGGAGGTGCAGCTCGACCGCAAGGAACGCAAGAAGCGTGACTGGCTCGGGTACTCAGCGGCAGCGAGCCGGCAGCCGGGGTCGGAGGCGTGTGTGCTTGTGGTCACCCCGGACGAAAAAGTCGCGAAGTGGGCAAGGGAGCCTCTGAGACATGGTCTGATCTCAACGTACGCCCCGCTCGTGATAGGGCCGGAGCAGGTGCCGCTTTTGAGGAGCGTAGAGGAGGCGAAGGCCCGCCCGTTTTTAGCCATTCTATCGGCCGTGGCTCACGGTCGGGATGAAGTGGAGCAGGCGGTGAGAGCGGCGGATTTGGCTCGGGAAGCGCTCGTGCTTCTGGCCGACGGTGATGTATACTTTGACCTGGTCAAGGCGATGCTGAGTGAGCCATCGCGAAAGGCTTTTGAGATGCTAGCAAGAACGTACGAGTACCAAGACCAGTCCCTCCGCGAGTCCTTCCACAAGGGCGTGGCACAGGGCGAAGCTCGGGGCGAGGCCAAGGCGATTTTGAGCGTGCTTGAAGCTCGAGGAATATCGGTCGGTGAAGCGGAAAAGTCAGCGATCATGGGGTGCACCGACAGTGAGCAGCTCGACGGGATGATCCGCAAAGCCCTGACGGTGGCGTCGGCCTCCGAGCTGCTCGACTGAAGGGTCTTGCTCACCGAAGTCAGAAAGCCTGGGCTCAGCAGCCTGGGCTTTTCTCTATTTAGGTGCCCAGCGATGCCCCGTAGACTGCGAGGCGGATGAGCGCAGCGGAGCAGCTTTGGTGGTGGAGCCTGCACCCCCTTGAAGACGTCGAGGACGTCGACGAGCTGGACGTGCTGCGCGCGCAGGCCGCCAACGACAACGGGCGGCAGCTCGTGTCCATCAGCGAAAACTCGCGTCTGGGATTTTTCGACAGCGAGGAGGAAGGGCGCCAAGCGAAACGCGAGCTAAGTGCCGGGCGCCATCAAGAGAAATCGGCGGAGCGCAGGGCGCTCGTGTCCAAGGAACTCTTCACCGGCCACGAATACGACGCAGAAACCGGCCTTCATTACATGAAGGCGCGGTACATGGATC
>CAYNOM010001477.1:0-1620 GCA_964398415.1 uncultured Polyangiales bacterium
GTCCTCGAGCTCCATCATCACGATCACCGCGCGCCGGTCGTAAGGTAGCGCGCGCAGGGCCACGATGACCAACTCGCGCAGCTGTTGTTCCTCGACGACGTCCTCGACGCTCGCTCCGTCGTGCTCTGGCTCCTCGTCGAGTGGCGCGAGGGGGATGCGATAGTCGCGCCGGCGGCGGTAGTCCGAGCTCACGCGGAACGCAAAGCCGAACAACCACGCACGCAGGGGACGGCCGGCGTCGTAGCGATGCCAGGCTTCGAACACACGCAGCAACACCTCCTGCGTGACGTCGTCGAGATCGGACTCGCGTACCTGCAGACGCCGCATCTGCTTGTGGAGCCAAGCGACGTGCGGCTCGACTACCTCCCAAAAGGCTTTGTGGTCGCGGTTCATCGCGCCGCGCCTCGCGCGCCTCGTTCACAGCACACGGAACGGCACTCCCACCACCAGCGCGCCCGCGACAGCGGGGCTCTCCCACGCTGGCTCACCGGACAGCTCGAAGTGAAGCGGAGTAAGAGGCGAAAGCGCGCGCAACTCGGCACGCAGGCCTGTCCACCGATTCGGGAACAGGCGCACGCCCAGGCCCAGCCCCGCGAATGCTGACCACCGCGCGTCGCGCTCGGCTCTCGCCACACCCTCGGCTCTCGCCCAAACGCGAAGCCCGGCGACGCGGAGGCACGCGTCCCAGTAGCGCCACTGAAGGCAGCCACCCAACCCCGCTCCCGCCGCGTCGCTCTCGACGTGACCGGGCTCGGTCTGTTCGTCCAGCGCTCGGACGAGCAGGCCGTCCAGCTCCAGGCGGATGACTCCCTTCGATGCGCTGAGCACGGTGCCTGCCAAGAAAGCCCACGTGCCGAGCCATCCGACGGCGCTTCCGAGCTCGGGGCGTGCGTGCGCTGTCCACGGCTCATGGCGTGGACGTACAGGATCTGAAGACCCGGCCTGCGCATCGCTCTCGCCAAGCGGCACCGCTTCGAGTTCGACCACTGCGGGTGCTGGCGCGTGCGTCGATGGTCCAGCGGTCGAGGCGGCAAGCGCGTCGAGCGCCATCACGATGGGCAACTGCGCCGCTGCGAGTAGCGTCCGGCAGTCGGCGCCCACGCTCACCTCGCGTTCGGCGATCGTTCCGTTTGGATCGGCCCACTCGAGTCGAGCGACAAGCTCACCTTCGGCACGCTGGACCGACAACGCCATGGCCGTGGTCGTATCGCTGTGCGCGAACGGGTCTCGGCCCAGGGTGCTGGCCACTTCCGCGCGCAGCTCGTGCTCGGAAGGGCAGCCTTCGATGCCCCGTTCGACGCTGTACGTGAGGCGCGCGTCCTGGGCCTCGGCCGCACCCGCGCACGCCACGTATCCCCACCACACAAGCCCCAGCACGCCACGCACAGGCGAGGCTTAGCACGGCTCAAAGAGGCTAACCAAAGGTTCGGACATCCAGGATTCGTCGGCCCTGACGGCCACAATCATGGCTTAACTTTGGCTATTGGGCTTATGTCGATCGAACCGTCAAAGAATGTACGCGCGGCGCTCGTGGAGGCCACACGGGCACCCCGCATGCACCTCAAACCTTGCCCTGCGCGAGCTCCTTCACCACGAGCTTGCCGTACTGCCAGAGGGTCG
>CAYNOM010001478.1:0-1619 GCA_964398415.1 uncultured Polyangiales bacterium
AGATCGCTAGCCCAATGAGCTGCTGCATGCTCGTACCCCAGGTGCCTGTGTTCACGGGGAGCGAGTCGGATCACATCAGGATGTGACATCGCAATGGGCTCCATTGCCGCCCCACGCTGCACGCCACGGTCTCGAAGGCGATCACGCTGCGCGTGCGGTAGGCCAGTCCGAGCTGCTTCGTCCCCCGGAGCCGTGGGGCCGTCCGGCGGAGTGCTTGCTGTGCCTGCGATAGCACCTTGAGTCGACGTGCCCACTACTGCGAGGGCGGCGCTCATTTGCCGTGGGGTCGACATGCTGGTAGTCCACTTTGGTCCGGCCTGGTCGGCATGACCGGAGTGAGGGCGCCAAACTGGCCGCACAGGATGCGAGGCGAAATGTCGCAAGCAGAGAAGCCGAAGACGCTGACAGACTTTCTGAGCGATCCGCAAACAGCGGACGAAGCAGCCGATTTGATGGACAGGCTTCGCAATATTGCAGTGCAGATGGGGGATGGCGCGCCGATTGCCAACGCGCTCGCAGGCAGTCTTGCGCTGCTGGGCGACGCGTCGGCGCGCGCACAGTTCGACGAGATTCGGCGGGGACTCGTAACCCATCTGAGAACCCTCGACTTGCCTGTCACTCCGACGACCGCAGCGGCGCCGTTCGAGTGTTCGCCAGACGTGTCTGAAGCCGATGTCGAGGCGGCGGTTCGACTGCTCGCCACGTCGGCCGCTACGCCTAGCTCCCGCAGATGAGCGCGGCGCTGCTCTGACTTCCGGCTAGCGCCCGGGCCGCCTCGGCCGCGAGGCAACGCTCGTGCTTCCGGGCGGTGCGACCGCTGTGCGTGGCTTGCGGTCCACTGCGCTAAACTTCCTGACTGATGTGCGAGATGCTCAACATGTTCGTGCCCGGCCGGGCGTCTGCGTCCGAGCCGGTGCGCGGGCTCACGTTCAGCGAGGGCGGCGAGCTGCAGGAGGATTTCGTGCACCGGTTCGGGGGCTCAAAGGGCACATTCCTCGTCGGCAGCGGTCCGGGCTACTGCCTGTGCGGCTTTGATGACTGGGACGCGCTCTACTCGGTCGCGCGCGCCGTCATGGAACAGGCATCCGTCGACTGGCTTGCGCTCATTCGCTTCTGGTCTGGCGACCGCTACGAGCTCGTCGAGCGCGAAGTGGATCCAGACGAGCCGGAGGCGTGTACGGCCCTCGAACTTGGCGAAGTCGTCATCCTGCGTGCTCAACCGGCCGAGCAGCGGCGCCATCGTCGCGTCGTCCGAGCCTTGGAGGAGCGGGTCGGCGACCGCGTGACGCTGAACCTGAAGAGTGGTCGCGCACTCCACGGTGAGCTTCGCGAGTTTGATGCCGAGAGCGAGGTCGGTCGCGTCGAAGACACGACCTTTGTCGCCGGGCAGGTGTTGTCCGTGTCACCGCGGGGGTGATCGCTGCGCGACGGCGGCGGACTTGCCCGCTGCAGCACCTCTTGCACGGTCGAACGCCTGGTCGACGCACGCGCGCGCTGCCAAGCTCCAGCGGTGCGCATCGCACTCTACTCCGACCTGCACCTCGAGTTCGCGCCGTTCGAGCCACCGGAGCTCGACGTCGACGTGGTCGTGCTCGCCGGGGACATCGCGCCCAAGCTCA
>CAYNOM010001479.1:0-1619 GCA_964398415.1 uncultured Polyangiales bacterium
TGCCTCGAGCTGTTCGCGCGCTATCTCCGAACGCCCGTCGATGGCGAAACCGGCATCGATGACCTCTTGTCCTAACCTGTCGGCGCGCTCGGCAGCCTGCTCGGCGACGTCGAGGTAGTAAGCGAAGCTCGACTCGATGTCGTCCTTACCCTTCACCGCCTCCATCAGCTCGTCTTCGAGCTTCACGTTCTTCAGCCCCGTGCAGTGGGTTTCGCCGTCCTCGGGGTTGTCAGGGGCTGGCGCCACGCCGCCAGTAATGTCGTCGGCCGAAGGACCCAGGGTGAAGGGTATGAACTGGACGGGCTCGACCTGGAGCTTCACCCCGGGATCGTCGCCGACCCTGATGCCGAACAGCGGCAGCTGCCGCTGCACGACGGGATGCAACCCGTCGAGCGTGAAGCCCACGAGGGGGCGCCTGAGACCTGTCTTGGGATCGCGTCGGGTTACGTAGATTCGCAAGCTCTCGTCAGCCCAGAGCCGGCAGCTCGACGACTCACATTCGCGGAGCGACTCCGCAGCCGCGGGCGCATCGGATGCGCCGCTCTGAAATAGGTTGAAAACCACGTCTCCGGCGGGGCTGAGCGTAGCCTGCGCCCGAAACTTGAAGTGAGCCTCGTCGCACTCGGACTTGGCCAAGGCGCAGTCGAGGCCCGCCTCACCAAACCAGATCTCATACATGCTCGATGCGGTGGCAGTGTCAGGCACCCGCACCCGCAGGTCGTGAAGTGCGACCGACGTGGGCCCAACGAGGTGGCCACCCGCATCGCCCCCGCTGCTCGTGCGAACGCGCGCCCAGCCCTCGATGCTCTGGGCCAAGTTGGCCTCGAGCGCCTGGAGCGCCGTCGATGCGAGTCGCCCCTGCTGCCGCAAGCGGAAGTCTGGGTGACGCAGCACGCTGAGCAGAGCTGCATAGGCGTGGTACACGCCGTGGTAGGCGTGCTGCATCGAGAAGTAGCCGGGATCGTCCTGGGTGCCGGCCATGATCTCCACGTCGCCGGGCCCCCCAGATGCAGGCCAATACAGGCGGGCCAGGTGCGAGGAGCGCTGTGACAAGGCCTGGTAGTAGACGGCCTCCGCGCTATCCCAGCGCTCCTCAGTCCCGAGAACGCGCGGCACGCCGCTCGTCACGCTCGGGTCTGGAGTGATGCCTCGCCCGAGGGCCAGCGCCTGTTCGGCGACCCGCTCTGCCGCGCGAACGAAAGACTCGCGGTCGGTGCCCAGGAGACGAAGCACGGCGTCGACATCGACGACATCGATGCCCACGAGCTCACCAAACACGCCCGGATTGTCATTCTCGTACGCTCGCGCCACCCGTCCGATGAGCTCGTCGACATCCGCTCGGTCTTCACCAACGATGCCCATACGCGGATCGACGCGCGTGATGCGGATCATGTGCTCGGCGGCGCGATCACGCTCGCTCTGACGCGTGGAGGTAACGATGGGGAACTGCCCCTTGAGCGCGTCACGCCTTGGATACTCGGCAAACGCGTAGCCCACGACCGTGCCCGTGGCGCCGCGTGGACAAGAACCGCACGCCCCCACCCAGCGCCATGTTCCGTCTGCTGTGCCGCCTCCGCAGCTCAGAATAGGCACGGTGGCCCCCCGCCGCGGCGTGGGCT
>CAYNOM010001480.1:0-1618 GCA_964398415.1 uncultured Polyangiales bacterium
GAGTCGAGCGCTGCGCAGTCGGAACTCCTGCCTCGGCTCTTGGGGTGTTCGCCAGCTGCTGAACCACCAGACTGCAGGCCGTGTCCAGCCACCCCAGGATCCTGTGTCGCCGCAAGCGTGCGAGGCACACCTCGAGGTCCCCTGGGAACCGATTCTCCAGATCCCATAGAACCTTCTCCAACCTGCAGTCTTCTGCGAGCTCGAGGTCGCGATGGCAAGAGGCGCACTCCCGAGAGAGACGGGGCAGCGTATGCTCGCCGCGGCGCACAAAATGACCCCCTCGAAGCCGAGCACGAGGCCCTAGACCAAGGTGCTCTCGGAATCTCAGCAACTCGAAAGGCTCCGCGTTGGCATCGCGAAGCAAGAGGCCATCCCCCTTCGTGTGTGAAGCCTTCGGGTAGAGCCGCGAGGGTATCCGTTCACGCCCCGAAGTTTTCGTGCGGAAAGAGGATCGACAGACGGATCCGATCGTGATCTAAGCCTGGTGTGAGTGGTGACGACGGGGCAGGGGCCCCCCAGGCAGGAGATGGGCGACATGCCGCCCTGGAGGCTGCCGTTGCCGAGCGAGAGGCGAAGCTCGTCGAGCAGGAGGCGAAGCTCGTCGAGCAGGGCGCCAAGATCGCGGAACTGACCGCGCAGGTTGCGAAGCTCACAGAGCTCTTGAGCCGCAACTCGAGCAATTCGCATCTTCCGCCGTCGAGCGATGGCCCCGGCGCGAGCTCTCGCGGAGGAGCGCCCAGCAAAGCCACAAGTCGAAGCGCGGACGTGGCGGTCAGAAGGGCCATCGCGGCAGCCACCGCGTGTTGGTTGCTCCGGAGCACGTCAACGCGTTCGTGGACCTGTTCCCACCGTTGTGCCTTGGGTGTGCGCATCCGCTTCCGCGCAAGCCGGACGTAGCAGCCTGCCGGTACCAGCAGCTCGAACTACGCGACCACCGGCCGCACGTGACGGAGTGGCGGCGCCACGAAGTCGACTGCGAACGCTGCGGGGCGTCGACCTTCGCAGAGTACGACCGCGCTGTGATCCCGACCTCCGCGTTCGGCCCGTGCTTGACCGCCGTCGTCGCGATGCTCACCGGCGCCTACCATTTGAGCCGTCGCAAGACGCAGAAGCTGCTGCACGAGCTGTTCGGGATCTCGATTTCGCTCGGCGCGATCAGCGCCATGGAGCGTCGCTCGAGCGAGGCGTTGAAGGCTTGCCACGAAGAGGCCTTACGCGAGGTTCAGTACGCGGCCGTGAAGCACACGGACGCCACGAGCTGGGTACGGTCGGGAAAGCTGACGTCGCTGTGGGTGTTGGCCCATGGTTGATCACGATGACGATCACGATGACGACAGGGACGGCCTAGACCTGCGCCAGCGTCGTGCGATCACGGCACTGCTCGCAGCGCCAAACCTCCAAGCCGCGGCAGACCTCGCGGGATGTGGTGAAAGGTCCATCCGTCGATGGCTTACGGAACGCCCCGAGTTTCGGCGTGCGCTACGCCAGGCTCAGCGCGCCAGCTTGGAGAGCGTCACTAGCCGGTTGGCCAGCGTCGCATCCACCGCGACACAAGCCCTCGTGGACATCCTCAGTGACAGCACGGCACCGCACGCAGCTCGGGTGAGCGCTGCCCGTG
>CAYNOM010001481.1:0-940 GCA_964398415.1 uncultured Polyangiales bacterium
GAGAAATGGTCAAGTGTTGTGGATCGGAAATCTGATCAAGCGGCGACCTTTGCTTCCTGAAGCTGCTTCGTCCTCGCCTTACTTTTCGCCACGGAGGGCCGCGTAGTGGCAGCGGCGTCGCGCTCGACGCGCACGCCGTCGACGAACTTGATGCCAGCGCGCACGAGGGGGACGAGCTCGGCGCCGTTGAGCTTGCGCCACGACTGCTCAGCCATGAGCAGGAGCTTGAAGACCATCGCGAGGCCCGCGTTGCGCGAGCCGGGCCCCTTCGTGACGCGCGTGCGCAAGCGGACGGTGGCGAACGCCGACTCGATGGGATTGGTCGTGCGCAAGTGCCGCCAGTGCTCGGCAGGGAAGTCGAAGAAAGCCAAGAGCGTGTCTTGGTCCTTCGTCAGGCACTCGACCGCTTTCGGATATTTGGCGCTAAAGTCAGCAACGAACGACTTGATGGCCTTTTCCGCGTCTTTTCTGGTGGGTGCGTTCATGACCTCATGCAGCCCGGACTTTGCCTTCGGCTGCACCGACTTCGGTAGCTTATCCAGGATGTTGCCGAGCTTGTGGAACCAGCAACGCTGCTCGATCGTCGATGGGAAAACCTCGCTGAGCGCGCCCCAGAAGCCCAGCGCGCCGTCGCCCACGGCCATGACGGGAGCCTGCATGCCCCGGTCACGCAAGTCGCGCAGAAGGCTCAGCCAGCTCTCCTTCGACTCCCGAAAACCATCTTCGATCGCGATGATCTCCTTGGTCCCGTCGGCCCGCGCGCCCAGGAGCACAAGCACCGCCACCCGTTCATCGTCGAGGCGAACTCCGAAGTGCACCCCGTCGGCCCACACGTACACGTAGTCCCGATCGGCGAGCGAGCGCTTTTTCCACGCTTGCCGCTCCTCGGACCATGCCGACACCATGCGCGTGATCGCGCTGGGTGACAGCCCCGACGCGC
>CAYNOM010001481.1:958-1617 GCA_964398415.1 uncultured Polyangiales bacterium
TGGCAGCGCCTCGCGGAAGTCCCCGGTCGAGAGGCCGCGCAGATACAAAACCGGCAGCAGCTCCGAGACGTTCTGCGAGCGACGCAGGTACGGCGGCAGAATCGCACTCGTGAACTTTTGCCGCTCCCCGTCGACCTCGCGCTTGTCGTTGACGCGCGGCGCCTCGATCGTCACCGTGCCCGACCCCAGCGTCACCTGGCGTGGCCGGCCCCGTCCGTTGCGGACCACGGCCGCGCGGCCGTCCTCGCCCCGCACGTTGCGGAAGCGGTCGACGTACGCCTGCACCTCTGCCTCGAGCGCCGCCAAGATCATGCGCCGGGCCCCTTCGCGCGCCAACGCGTCCAACGATGCATCGAGTCCCTCGCTCCCAAGCTCATTCTTCGCTACCTTCGTCATCGGCGTGCCTTCCCCGCTCCTGCAAGAGCGGCTGTTGGGTGTTTGCTACCCGCGAAGGTACGCCGCTTTTCAGCTCACGCCGATCGACCACCTTCTGGTCATATCTCATAGGTGAGGGGTCTTGGGGGCTGACTCGGTGCGGACGAACGGTCACGGAAAGCTGGAGGAAGGACGGGCGATGTCGACTGTGTGCAGCGTCGTGATTCCGGTGTACAACGCACGGCAGTGGATCGCCGAGACCCTCGCCAGCGTTTGCTCGCAGG
>CAYNOM010001482.1:0-1615 GCA_964398415.1 uncultured Polyangiales bacterium
GGCCGAGGTGGGCGACGCCGCGTCGGAACGCCGCGTCCGCGGCCTTACCGGGCGGCGCGTGCGCGGCGATGACCAGCGGCGTGTCGGGTGGTGGGGTGGCGAGCGCGTCGCGGATCCCACGAAAGCGACCTCCGGCAGCCGCCTCGTGCGCATCGAGGACCTCATCGAGCACGTCGAGGGGGGCGGCGAGGTCTGCATGCCCGATGATGCCCAGGAGACGTTGCGCTTTCGGCTGCCAGCTCTGCGACGAGCTCGGTCTCGCCAACTGGGCGAAGGTGCACCGGACCATCGGTGCGGTACGACGCGCCGCACTCCATGAACATCGTGCCCACGACCGCCGGAACGGTGCTCGTGTCCTCGTGCAGCTCGTCGAGGAGGTAGTGGCCGAGCAGGCCACCCATGAACTCCGCAGTCCACAGGTGGTGGTGGGGGTCGATGATCTCGCGGTCGGTAGGTGCGTGGCTCATGCCGCCGCATCGTCACGCTCGCTCCGACAGGTCCGAGGACCCTTGCTGTGCGTCGTGATCCGCGGTAGGCCTAGTCGCACCGCACCGATCCTTGGAGGCCCGATGTTGTCGGTCGCCGTTGCCCCTTCCATCGCCGAGCGTCTCAACACCGCCAGCGCCAACCGCCGCTGGTTCCCCTTCGACGACGACGTGATCGACTGGTCGGTGCCGCTGAGCGACGAGTGGGCCTACATGCCCGACGGCACCTCGATCTTCCACGACAGCGCTGTGTGGGATCGCCTCGACGTGGCCGGTCGGGCCTTCGTCGAGCGCTGGGAGATGACGCAGCTCATGCGCAACATCGCGCACGGCGAGCACCTCCTCAACCAGGGCATCCTCGCCATGCTGTGGTCGATCGATCCGTACGACCCGTCGTATCGCTACCTGCTGCACGAGGTTGCGGAGGAGTGCCAGCACATGGCGATGTTCAACGCCTGGGTGCGGCTCAACGACGACATCGATGCTCCGGGCGCCGGTGAGGAGTCGTGGGGCAAGGGTGTCGCTGACTTCACCGAGGACCTCGCCGTGCGGCTGCCGTGCGCCTTCTGGGTCAACGTGCTGCTGTTCGAGTTCGTCGGCGACGACTTCAACGACCTCATGCGCCGCGCAGACGGGCGGGCGCTGCACCCGATCCTTGCGCAGATGGGCCATGCACACGTCGCAGAGGAGGCGCGCCACATCGCCTACGCACGGCACTGGCTGCGCGAGGGGATGGGGAGCTGCACCGATGCCGAGGTGGCCGAGATCCAAGGACTCACGCAGCTCGGCGCGCAGGCACTGATCGACCGTGGCTCGCTGCTGCCCATCCGCTGGAGCGCTCAGCTCGAGCCGTACCTGTCGCACGAGGAGTTCCGCGAGGTGCGAGCCGCGTCGCTGGCCGGGCGACGGACGCTGCGTCAGCTCAAGGACCTCCTCGACGAGTTCGAGGAGCTGCGCATCGTCAACGCGGAGCAGATGCGCGCGTGGGAGACCGCCGGCGCCTTCGACTGACGCCCTCGGGCTCATCGCCCGCGCTGACCGCGCCTTGTGCGCAGCGAAGGAACTCGGCCGAGACCAAGTCATCGCCGCCAGCGAGCTCACCACCTGAGATCCGCGCACACCTCAGTTGG